>CAIWTL010000619.1 GCA_903915555.1 uncultured Micrococcales bacterium
CTCAAGTGCCTGCGCGACGCGGCCGCCTGCACCGGCAAGCTGGACGCATTCGGACTTGTCTGTGCCCACTGCGGGCGCTGCCTGATAGACGCCCTCAGCGCGGAGGCCGCCCGGCTGGTGACCCGCACCGCCGTCGGCGTCGGCTCCCGCGACCCCAATGTGCACGACTTCACGACCCCGCTGTTCACGGTGGACTCCCGTTCGGGGACGGCGTTCGTGGGCGTCGACGGTGAGGCCCTGGAGCTGCCCACCCCTCTGACGTTCCGGAGCCACCCCGGAGGCCTTCGCATCCGTGTGCCCGCCGACACCGAGCAGCGGCTCATGCGCCGACGGGCGCGCAACGTCAACCTCGGTGCGCTGCTCCGCGTGGCAGCCGGACACCCGATCCCGACCGAGGCCCAGTGACCGACCGGGGCGCAGGCGCCGGGTCACCCGATGCGGACGGCGGTCGTCGGCGCACGCAGGGAGTGTCCGCCGGCCCGGCAGGTTGCGGTGACCCGCCACGTGCCAGGACTGCGCAGTTTCCCCCGCAGCGTGTTCGGGAAGACTGCCTGGCCCGTGCGCTTGGCGACCGTCGCCTTGCCGAGGCGGACCGTGGATCCGCTCTTGGCGGCAGTGGCGGTGCACACGGCCCTGGCCGGTGCGACGACGCGCAGCCGTCGGGGATCTCCGGTGCGCAGGGTCCCGACGGGTGCGACGACCCGGGCTCCCGAGCGGCCACGCCCGAGCTTCAGCCGCAACTCACCGGGGTCCGCGGCCGCCATACGGCGGGCCGGGCCGACCGAGGTCGCCGCGGCCTCCGGCTCGAACGGGGCGGCGTACGTGTCCACGTAGCGCCCGCTGCCACCCACGGCAGCGGCGTAGACACCGCTGCCTGCGACGATGTCCACCGAGACATCGAGGGCCGTCGCGATCGACTGCTCCCCGGGCACGCGACTCATTCCGACGGTGCCCTTCGCGACCCCCGAGAGCCCGCCGTCGCGGAAGGAGAGCGTCCACCCACAGGAGACCGGGCCACCCCCCGAGATGGCGACCAGTTCCACGTCCGTGACCGCGAAGTCCTCGCCCAGGGTCACCAGGACATCCGTGGTGCCGGGGAACACGAAGTCGCATGTCAGGAGGAAGTCGCCATCCCGTTGGCTGCTGCCCGCGCGCCCTGAAACCGTCATCCCCGCATCAGCGACCCGGAGGGGCACGTCGCTGCACAGGAAGGGGACACCCACCTTCGGGATCGGTGAGCCGGGAGGGAAGGCATCGGGGCACTTCTGGCGAACCAACTCCACGTTGTCGCGATTGAGTTCGGTGACATCCACCTCGACGGGTGGCGTGCGGGTGAGGGTGATGCTGTAGTCCTCGACGCGTTCCACGGCTTGGGCGGGGGACGCCCAGAACCCGAGGGCGACCATGGCGGTCGCGAGGACGGCGGCCCCGGCGCGTCGGAGGGGAACGGCGGCTTTCTCGACGTGCATCGCAGGACCCCTTCCCCGTCACCCATTTCCACCGTATCGGCGTGAGCCGGCCTCACCAGGGCCCTTGGTCCCGCGGGGTTCGGGACCTCAGGGACAGCCGGGGCAGCAGGGCCCCGAACCGCAGCAGCCGCACCGGCGGCAGCAGCAGAGACACCGCCCGTCAGCAGGACCGGGCGGCTGCGCGCGACACTGCGGGCTTTGCGGACACCGCGGGGACTGCGAGGGCTCGGGCCCGGGTCGCTGCACCCACCAGGCGCCGAGGACCATGACGGCGATGAGTACCCACAGCCACGGACCCAGCACGAAAGCCGCGACGACCAGCACCGGGATGGCGATCATCCAGGTGAGGCACGACAGGCAGGAGTTCACGCGCGTCCGACCGCTGGACGCAGGTAGGGAAGCAGACGGCGGGAAGGGTGGTGACCGGTCGGCACGACGACGTCCACCGGACCGTCAGCGACGAGTCCGGCGAAGATGCCGTCCCCCGAGACGACCGTGACCCGGGCCCGGGGTCGCTGCCTGCGCACAACCTTCACGAAGTCCATCAGTTGCTCATCGGCTGCGTCCGGGCCGACCTCGGCGATTCGCCATGACCAGCGGGGGTAGCGGAACCATACGCTGTGGTCGAGGGCCTCAGCAGCGGTCCTCGAGATCACTGCGAGACTCAGCTCGCTCGCCGACAGCCGCCCGTAGACCTCGTCGAGTGCGGCGAGTGCGGCTGTCACGTCGATGCGTGAGTCCCGCCCGATGACGATGTTGTCGGCATCGACGACGACGATGTCCGACCGAGGTGACCGGGGCGGGCGTGGGAGGTCGGCGGGCGTCACCGTCGACACGCGGGGCGTGTGCGTGACCGCCGGAGCCTCGGCCGCGAGTGCGCGACGCATCGTCGGGACGTGGGCGGTGAAGGTGATGTCGCGCTTGTTCCTGCGGCTCATGTCGTTCCCCCTGTCGTGATGTCCGCCCCTCCGTGTGGGACGCCATGACCAGTGTCGGAAGCGGCTCCGACACAATAGGTGCAACCGCGGCGCATCGGTCGCCGTGTCCTGGCACGGTGGTCGCGTGGACGCGACCCGACCGACCCGCCGATCCCTGCGATGGGGAGCCCTGGCGGCCGCTGCCGTCGCCCTGACCGGCTGCGGCAGGCTGGACGAGCTGACCTACGACCCACCCGTGACGCCCGAGGAGTGGTGCGCCGGCCGGCCCTGTGTCCAGATGGGTGACATCGTCCTCAACGAGCCGCTCGGGACCTTCCTGGTGTTCGCGCTGGCGCTGGCCTGGGTGGGAGTGGGGATCTACTTCCTGGTGACGCGGCAGGGACAGCGCTCCCGGCTGTGGCTGGGTATCGCGCTGATCCTCGGCGGCGTCGGAGCCGCACAGGCGGGGGTCAGTTACCAGGCCTTCAGCTACCAGTTGAAGTGCGCCGGACAGGAGGTGTGCCGCTACACCAACGGTTTCGAGGTCGGCTACAGCGTCACGCAGGCGTGGAGTGTGAGTGCCATGCTCATCGCCGTCGCCATCGCCTGCACGGTGGGCGCCGCACGGACGGCCCTCATCGTCTACTCCGTGGCCAATGCCGCCGTCTACTGCGTGGTAGCCGTGGCGGGTGTGATGACGCCCAGCAAACTGCTGCTGTCGTTCGAGGTGCTGATGTTGTTCGCACTGCCCGGGATCATCCTGGTCATGGTCGTCGCGGGGATCCGGTGGCGGCATGCGGGCAACCGGGAGGACCGCCTCAGCGCCCGGGCGATCTTCTGGGCGGCTGTGCTGCTGATCGCGGTCCAGGTCGCCTACTTCGCCTACTACGCCCTCGGTGTCACCCAGACGCTGTGGAACGGCGGAGCCGGCTTCTACTTCTCCGAGAACGACGTGCTGCACGTCGGGATGCTTCTGTGGCTGTGGTTCGTGGCGGCGTCGCTGGGTCCCCGCCTGGCCGACCGTGGGGACGCCGACGCCGGGGATCCCACTGTGGCGGTGGGAGTCGGCGGGGGCACGCCATGAGTGATCGGCCGCCGGGCAGGGACCAGGGCGAGGCCCTGCTCCGGCTCGTGCGCGTGCTCACCCTGCTGGCCAACTCGGCGCCGCAGTGGGTGAACCGCGACTACATCATCGAGTCCGTCGGGTACCGCGCCGCCGGCATGAGCAACAAGCGGGACGAACTGCGGCGAGACCTCACGAATCTCCGCCGACTGGGCTGGCGCATCGATACCGATGGATCGGCCGGAGACCAGGCTCGGCTGCGGCTCGCGGACCAGGACCCGCGACTCGCGACCCTCCTGACGGCCGAGCAGTTGACCGAGTTGCGGCGGGCCGCGCGCGCCGGCGGGATGGATCCCGACGAGTTGGGGCTGCCGAAACCCTCCCCCACCACATCCCGTGGGCGCCCCGGAGACGCGGATGTGAGGGTCTCGCTACGGACCAGTGACGCGTTCCTGCTCGAGACCACGCTCCACGCCCTGCAGCACCGGTGCCTCCTCCACGTGACGTACTCCGACCGGGAACGGGTACTGGAGGTCGACCGGGTGTTCCAGACCTCCACCGGCCGTTGGCGGGTGGTCGCCAGGCAGGATGGTCAGCAGAAGCAGTTCCGCCTCGACCGCTTCCAGGCCATCCGGGCGGATCTGCCGGGGACGGCCGGACCGATGCACCCCGACCTGTCCACCCAGGATCCTCTCGAATACCCGGACGGGGAACCGATCACCGCGGTCGTCTCCGTCGCGAAGGAGCATGAGAGGCAGGCGGTCCGGGAGTTGGGGCGCCCGCTGGAGCGGACGGAGCGGCCGGACGTCGTCGAACTGAGGATCCGTGTGGTCAACCGGCCACTGTGGCGCTTGCGGCTCTACCAGTTGGGAGAGCGCGTGATGCTGCTCGGTCCCGACGCACTGCGTGACGAGGTCCGCGACGAGTTGGAGGCCTTCGCCTCCGGCGGCACGGGGAAGTCCTGATGGCAGCCCGAATCCCGAAGTTCGCCCGGCGGCTCGGTCAGACCGCCGAGGCCCTGCAGATCCTCTCCCTCTACCCCGCTGAAGGTCTGCCGATCGGCGAGTTGGCGACACTCCTGGGGACCACAGAATACGAGATCCGGGAGACCCTGGACAGTTTCAGCCGAGGCCAGTACCTCGATGACGATCCCGGACGGGTGATGGGGTCGCGGATCGACTTCTACGACGCTCCCCTGCCCAGCGGAGCGGACGAGGAGGCGCTGGCGGACTGGCTCGACGAGCACACGGTGGAGCCCGATGCCGCCGGGTGGGTGCGCCTAGTTCCGGGGGACCCGGATGCGGACCCGTTCAACGTGATGCTGGGGGTGGAACAGATCGTCGATCTGCTCACCTGCGCTGACAGCCTCTTCCGGACGGAGCCCGGCAACGAGGATCTGCGGGAGGCCATCGCGGCGCTGCGACTGCACTGGTTCCCCGACACTGCACTGTCCAGTCAGTTCCTGTCCCGGTCGTCGTCACTCCCCCTGATCCGGCAGGCGATCTCGGAGAAGCGCAAGGTCCGCTTCTCCTACAGCAGGGAGTGGAGACCAGGGGTGGGGGACCGGGTGGTGGAACCCTACGCCCTGCGCCGGACCTACCTGGGATTCGAACTGGACGCAGGACCTGTGGGGGACAACGGTCGCATCCGGACGTTCCTGCTGCGCAACATCTGGCAGATCGAGATGCTCGAGGACCGCTTCGAACGGCCGACCGATGTCGAGGCCCTGATCGCGGCGAACCGGGACACCGTGCTGGTGCAGCTGTACGTGCCGATGATCTCGAAGCGCACCTACGAGGGGCTCATGCTGGACTGGCGGGTCGTGCGGGAGGACGACCCGCGCCCGGACGGCGAGCGTCTACTGGAGGTGGAGTTGCAGCAGCCGTTCGCCGAGCGTCTCGCCATGATCATGTTCCGCGCGGGTCCCGGGTCCGCCGTGGAGTCCGGCCCGGCCGAGCTGTGGGACGCCGCCGCTCGGCGCGCCCGTGAACTCCTGATCCACCACGGCCTCGACTGAGTGCCGCTGCTCCGATCGACGGTAACGGTCGGATCAGCGCCGCCAGCTCGCCCGGACTCCTGGGCTGACTGCGCGGACGGTGGGCTACTCGTCCGCCGGTTCGTCGGTGGACGGCCTGGGTGGCAGCACGATCGTCATGGGGCGGGTGCGGTCGGTCCACGTGTGGCCGTCCCAGTAGCGCTCCTGCGGCGTGCCCTTGGGGTCGGGGTACCAGCCGGGATCGATGGCTCCCATGTGTTGGCTCACGTCGTCTCCTCACCTTCGTGGCGTGCGTGCGTCACTGCGTCGCCCCACCCTGCCACAGGCCTCGGTCCACGGTGTCCGGTGGTGAGGAGGAGCGGCCACCGACGACGCCGAGGAAAGCACCCAGCAATTCGAGTTCCCCCGCGGTCGCCGGGTCGTGGGCACCCAGGGCCGGGGAGAACACCAGGTACGCGGCCCACTGCGCCCGGGAGAGCGCCACGTTGAGGCGGTTGCGGGACAGGACGAAGCCGAATCCCCGGCGTACATCCTCCCTGGACGACGTTGTCATGGACACGATCACCACGGGTGCCTCCTGCCCCTGGAACCTGTCGACGGTGCCCACCGGCACACCGGGCAGGCCGGCCTCCCGCAGTGCTGCGCGGATGGCATCCACCTGCGCGTTGTACGGGGCCACGACGAGGATGTCGTCGGGGCCCAGGGGGCGGGTACCGTCCGTATCCGTCCACTGGGCGCCGATGTGCCGAGCCACGAGGTCGACGACGGCCCGGACCTCCTCGTCGGATCGGACCGTGTTGCCGGAGTGCTGCACGACCACCGGGTGCACGCCGGGCACGACACCTGCCAGTCGGCGGTCGAGCACGCAGTCGTGGGACTCCAGCCGACGCGCGTAGGACAGCCGAGAGACGACTTCCGTGAGTGCCGGATGCATTCGCCGGGTGCGGTCGAGGAAGTAGCCGAAACGCTCGGGAAGTACCTCGGCGCCGGCGGCGAGCCAGGCGAGTGCGGACTCGTCCACCGGCTCGGGGTGGGTGCCCTGGGAGACCTGCGGCAACTGCTGGGGGTCTCCCAGCAGGAGCAGGTTGCGCGCGCTCCCCCACAGGGAGAGCAGGAAGCCCAGGGAGTACTGTCCGGCCTCGTCGACGATGAGCAGGTCCAGCGGAAGTTCGTCGGCGATCGCCTTTCCTGTGAACTGCCACGCCGTGCCGCCCACGAGCACTCCCCGCGGCGACCGTTGCAGGAGCTGCTCCGGCTGCTGGGTGTAGTACGGCTTGTCGGCGCCGCTGCGCTTCTTGGGTTTCTTCGCCACCCTGTCCGCCGGCACACCCAACTCGATCGCCTTGTCCAGCACGTTCTCCACCGCCTTGTGGGACTGGGCGACGACACCGATTCGCCATCCGTCTGCGACGAGGGCGTCGATGACCTCGGCGGCGATGTGGGTCTTGCCCGCGCCGGGCGGCCCCTGCACCGCGAGGTAGGAGTCGTCCAGCTGTCGGACGGCGGCCAGGATGTCGGCGGCCCGGTCGTCGGTGCGGGGCAGCGTGCCACCGCCGCGCAGGCGCGGTTCCGCCCGTCGCAGGATGTCGACGACCGCCCGCGAGGGGGCGCCGGGGCGCTCCCGCTGCCACATCTCGGCGAACTGCCTGACCTGGCTCTCGACGTTCCCGATGCGCACCACCGGCTGGGGGAACACGGCACTGGGGAGCGTGTCGAAAGCGGAGTACGCCAGGGTGTGGCCCTCGCCCGAGACACGCAGCGTCGGCCCCTCGTGGGAGACGACGGTGGCCTCGGTCCACCCGCGCCCGCCCGCCTGACCCGTCACCACGCCCGCGGGCGGGTCGTCGTAGACCAGGCAGACCTGGTCGCCAGGGGCATATTCGACCAGTCCGTCCTCCGCCAGGTCCAGCGCGAGTTCCCGGTAGCGGTACTTCCGCTTCGGCACCCAGGCCTCGGCGACGCCACCTTCGACGACGAGGACCTCGCGGTCGACCTCCCAGTCCTCGCCGGGGGCGTCCAGGCGATCGAAGTGTGCCCACCACTGGGGTCGCGACTCACGCCGGAAGAATCCGAGGCCCGCGTACACGAGTGCTCGGGACTGCTGGTCTGCGTCGCGGTCCGTGGGCGGGACATCGGCGACCAGGTCGGCCAGGTCGTCATCCGCGGTGGAGCTCCTGGGTGCCCGTCCGGCCGCCGCTCCCGCTGACGCTCCCACCGGGGGAGCGTCGACCGCATCCAGCACGCGGACGGCCTCCCAGGAGGGGCGCAGCCAACGGTCCAGTCGCAGGGTGCTGACGCAGTCGACTTCGTTGTACTGCGCGATCCCGGCGAGTTTCGCCTGCGCCTCCACGGGCTCATCGGCCGCGACGTGCGCCAGGTAACTCCCGTAGTCGGCCACCGAGTCACCGGCGGTGACGACGTCCTGCTCCCGCACGAGCCCGTAGAGGGGCTCGAGTTTCTTGATGGAGTAGGAGTCCTGGGAGACCCGGAAACTGCCCTTGAAGACCTTCATGAGATCGACGAGGCGCCCACCTCGCAACCAGTCGTCGATGACATCCTCGCGGGTGCCGTAGACACCTGCGAGACGCTTCAGCGACGTGGGCTCGTAGGGTGCGTAGTGATAGATGTGCATGTCGGGCCACTGTCCGATGCGTTCCTGCATCCGGTCGACGAAGCGCTCGAATGTGGCCTTCTCCGCAACGGCGTCGTGCGCCCAGAGGGGGGTGAAGCGGGGGTCGTCGTCCCCGCCCTCGTCCACGGTCACGTAGCCGAAGAGGTACTCCAGACCGGCGCCGCCTCCGGCGAACGGATCCCCCTCCATGTCGAACCACACGTCCCCGGGGCTCGGGGGCGGCATCAGTCGCAGACCGTCGGGGGAGAACTGCTCGGCGACGACGATGCCGTCGGGGTTCTCCGCGTTTCGGCTGCGGTGTTGATCGGCCTGCAGCCGCGCCTGGTGGCGCAGCCGGTCGAACGACGCCTCCCCCATGCGGTCCGGTCGCTCGTCGGGGCCGGCGGCGCCCAACTGCTCCACGGTGCGGATGCCCGCGGCGCGCAGTGCGAGGCGCTGCTGGGCGCGCATGCCCGCGACGAGGGAGAGGTCCCGCTCCGCAACCCGTCCGTCCTGGCAGTGATCGGACCACACACAGGCTGAGCACGCGCCGCGCTTCTCGCCCCACAGCGGAACGGGTGGCGCGGGTTCCGCGGACAGTTGCGCCATCAGGTCGGCGCGCACGACGTGCAGTTTCGGCAGGACGTCGTCCACGTCGTGGGTGGAGAGGGTGCCGTCACCGAGCCACACGTGCATCCGGCGCGGGAGCGGATGGCCCAGGCGCGCGAGTTGCTCCGAGTACGCCGCGAGCTGCAGCAGGGCGCTGGGCTTGGCGCTGCGTGCGAGTTTGGCGTCGTAGACCTCGTAGCCATCGGCGCCCCTGATGACGAAGTCGGCCAGTCCCAGGAACTCCTCGTCGAAGAAGCACGCCTGGAAGACGACGTCGACACCGGCGTCGAGCGCCCGCCGGGTCTCGGCGGCGGCCTCACGGTACGCCGCCCGGGACGGGGCCGGCCGCCGGATCTCGACGACCGAGTCGTGCTTCGCCCGCAGTTCGGCCAGGATGCGCTCCTCGTGGAGGTCCCCGTGACGCTTGGCCAGCTGCAGCATCACAGGGGACTCCGCGGGGGTGACGCTGATCAGCCCTGCGCTGGTGGTGATGTCCAGCGCGATGCGGTGGTCACAGGACATCTGGGCGGTGAGGTCCTTGGCGCTGTGGATCCATCCCCCGTCGAGAAACTGCATCCTGGTCCTTCCCGTCTACGGGCGGTGCTGCGGTGGTGACAGGATGCCCCCTGACACCGACACAAATCCCCCTGACGTGACCGGCGGACACTTCAGCGCAGGGTGTCGTCCACCACGGCCGCAGTCAGGATGTAGGCGGTGTGGCTGCCGAGCGCGCTGATCATGACGTCGGCCGGCCACCGCCAGGGCGGCGGGGTGTGCCCCAGCAGGGGGAATGCACTGAACGTCATGGTGAGCAGGGCGCCGCCGAACAGCGCCGTCGCCGCCGGCTCGGGGAGCCGTTTCCGCAACCACACGTGGGCGATCCCGAAGGCCGAGCCGTACGACCAGCGCAGCGCCAGGGTGATCCCGCCGGCCTGTCGGTTGGTGATGGCGGGCAGGTGCAGGATCGACGCGACGATCTGGCCGGGCACCACGCTGTCGTCGTAGTCCAGGCCCTCGTCGGACCACAGACCCTCGACGGGAGTCCCGTCCTCCAGTGTCGCCGCGCCTGTGTAATGACCCCGCCGCAGGGTGCGTTCCGCGTGGTACCACAACGCCATGGCCGCGGTCCCCGCTGCGCCGGCCAGCACTCCGCGCGCCAGCCAGGGCACCTTCGGTCTCTCACCGTGACTCATGGCGCCGATGATGGCGCACTGAGCGCGGATTCGCTCATCGTCGGCAGCCGACCGGGCGACGGGGAGGGGCGACCATCGGGGATGGCCCTGCGCCGCGCTCCCTAGCCGCGGACCGTCACCGTGCGGCTGAACACGCGGGCGCCGCTGCTGATCACGACCGTCACCGCCGGGACGGACTTCTTGAGCTTGGCCCTGAGGACCACCCGTGCGGTTCCCATACGCTTCAGTTTCGTGGTGTCCGTGGCGACCCGTCGGCTCCCCACGACCATCTGTCCCTTGACCGTGCACTTGCCGGAACACCGCGTCGAGAAGGTCAGACCCTTGCGGATCTGCGCGAGGGAGGCCGATGTCGGTCCCTTGACCGCGAGCGTGGAGCGGGGACCGGGGTTCGGGGCCGGGTTCGGTCCAGGGTCGGGTCCTGGATTCGGCCCCGGGTCGGGTGCGGGTCTGCTGGGGGCGGCCGCCCCGCTGAAGACGGGGTTGATGCCGCCGGCCGCGAGGGTGGTGATCGTGCCCGGACACGCCTCACCGTTCGCGCCGGCGGGCACGGTCACCGCGGCGACCTTCGCGCCGCCATTGTCGCTCCAGGCCACGCGGCTCCCGTCGGGTGAGACCGACGGCGTCATGGGTTCGGTGCTGGAGGCGACGGCGCAGACAGCACCGACCCCGACGCCCGGCACCAGATCACCGGTCATCCTCGCCACGTACACCGTGCTTCTGTCGGTCGACTCCTCGCCGATGGCGTACGCCAGGACGTTGCCGGTGCGTGAGAACGACGCAGAGCTGAGGACGTATCCCTCGTTCGCGTCGACCACCTCGACGGCCTCGAGGGGCAGCCGCCAGGCGAGGGTCTCGAGCCACCGTCCGTACTGGTCGGTGAGCAGCATGTCGTTCGCGGCGGCACCGGGCGCCCGGGTGGTCAGCCAACTGGGCCGGTAACTGCCCACCGCACGCAGCTCGTCCATGATGACGCCCGGGCTCGCGGCGGACGTGAGGGCAGTGGTCACTGTGGTTCCGGCCGTCCCCGACCCGATGTTCGTGCACATGTACTCGTGGGCGATGACCTCGCCCCGTGGGTCGATACGGGTGGCGCCGAAGGAGGTGGGCAACTGGCCGAAGGCACCACACGTCCTCAACTGCAGCGGCCCTGTGCGCTGGACCGCGCCATCGGCCCCCAGCACCCGAATCTGCGTTCCGGATCCGGCCCCCAGACCCGCGCCGTAGATCACGGCGATGGTGCCGTTGTCCGCCTGTGAGGGGCCGTAGTAGCGCACTCCCCCGGGCACTCCGTCGGTGGTCAACTGCTTCTTGACCCCCCCGTCCGGGGAGGCGATCCAGACGTTGCCGCCCTCCGTGTAGGTGATGGCGTCGGCGCCGGCGGGGGCCGCCGTGGACAGAAGCAGGCCGACCGCCAGCGGAAGTGCCGCCGCGGCTGAAGGAACTCCGACTCACATGCCGTCAGACTACGAGGACCACATCAAGATCTACTCAAGAAGATTCGTGGGCCGTGCCCGGGAAGGGCGGGGTCTCCTTCCGGCGCTCTGTCGGCAGCGGGCCCGGGAGGAAGAACTGCGAGAGCTCCCTGGCCTGGTCCACCGCACCGTGAGCCAGGTAGAGCGCGACGGCGTGCGCCAACTCCTGCCGGCCGGCGCGCTCGTCGCTGTCCAGCAGATAGCGGCCGCGGACCTCGAAGACGAGGGCGGTCACCCGGTCGAAGTCCTCGTCGGTGATCTGTTCCAAGGCTTCCTCCGCGACCTCGAATGCCTCATCCCTGCGCGTCGACGCCCACAGGCCGAAGGCGAGCAGGGCGAGGATGTGCACGCGGGGCGATCGCACGGATTCACCGTTCACATCCGCCGCGGAGTCCTTCCAGCGCTGCCCGACCTCGACGACGCGGTCCCACTCCTCGGCCGCACCCAGGTTGTCCATGCGGCGCATGACCGCCCAGGCCTCACCCTCCGGGCTGCCTTCCTGCCGCGCGTCGATCGCGAGGCGGGCGTTGATGGCCTCGGCCTCGCCGTAGCGGCCCAGGACGTGCAGCCGGACGGCACGGAGGAACTCGCACTCCCGGGCCTCGTGATCCCACCCGTTGGCATCGAACATGACCCGTGCCTCCACGAAGGCGTCCAACGCCTCGCGGTCCCGCCCCATCAGGGCCAGTGCCTGGCCGCGGACCCGTGCTGCCCGGGCGACCCCGACGGCGTCGTCCTTCTCCCGGAACCTCGCCCGGACCCTGTCCGCGAAAGCGAGGGCCTCGTCGGCCTCCTGGCGCGCGATGTGGGTCTCGGCCAGACGCTGCTCGGCCATCGCCTCATCCACGTCGGTGTGGGTGGTTCCCGCGAGCACGTAGCAGTTGGTGGCGAGTTCCAGGGCCTCGTCGTAGCGGCCCAGGTACATGCACACCCGATGGGCGAACTCGTCGACCTCGGCCACCCCCGACGGCATCTCCGCCCTGCGGAAGCGGTCCCGCGCGCGGGCGCTCTCGGCCAGCGCCTCCTCCTCACGGTCGAGTTGGTACAGGGCCTTGGCGCGCTGGAGACTGAGGTTGGCCACGCCGACCTCGTTGTCGTCGGCCTCGGCGACGGTCAGACCGTTGTCCGCCACAGCGAGCATCTCGTCCCACTTGCCCTGGACCCGCAACGAGTCGGCGAGCGCCCACAGTGACGCCGCCACCCGGTCGTCCCAGCCGGCGTCCCGGAAGAGGTCCGCGGCGGCCCCGTGGGCCTCCGCAGCCGCAGCGGGCTCGTGGTCGCTGAACAGGACGCGTCCCAACTGGTCCATCGCCCGGCCCGCCAGGGCGGCATCGCCGATCTCACGCCCCACGTCGGCCGCGGTCTGCAGCAGGGAGGCGGCGGCCGAGAGATCCCGCACGTCGATCTTGCGGTCCGCCAGCTCCAGGAGCAGGTTGGCGCGCTCTTCGCCCTCGGCGTGGCCCAACTGGGTCCACAGTTCCGCTTCGCTGATCTGTTCCGACATGGGCCCCCATCTCCTGTGATTCATGTCGACAGCGTCGGGGCACTGTCCGACACAACCCTGTCGTCCCCGACGCGGGGATGCCACCGCGCGGTCCCAGGTGGGCCCGAGGCGATGCGCCGCCGCGATGCTCCGGTGGTCACTCCGCCACCGCAGCATCGTGCCCATGCACCATGATCAGGAGATGACGGCAGACCGGGAACGTCCCGAAGGGGATCGCGACGCGACGGAGGAAACGATGGAGCAGGGGCAACGGAGCCTTCCCCGCCGGGCGGAACGGCAGCGGGTGGGACGCGAGCACCGGCGGACGACCCCCCTGGAGTCGTTGGCGGAAGTCCCGGCCGAGCGTGCCGATCCGGTGCGGATCCTCGCCGAGCAGGAAGCCCAGCGGGTCCCGGATCTGATCAGCCTGCGCAGGGAACGCATGACCGCCGACCCCTTCGCATTCCTACGCGGGTCGGCGGCGGTGATGGCGGCGGATCTGGCGCGCACACCGAACAGCGGCATCACCGTCCAGTTGTGCGGCGATGCCCACCTGGCCAACTTCGGGATGTTCGCCTCCCCGGAACGTCGGCTGATGTTCGACCTGAACGACTTCGACGAGACCCATCCCGGGCCCTTCGAGTGGGACGTCAAGCGGCTCGCAGCGAGCGCAGCCGTCGCCGCATTGGGCAACGGCGCGACGCGCAAAGAGGCCAGGCGCTGCGCGCGGGCGTCCGCCCATGCCTACCGGGTGACGATGGCCGCTCTCCTGGGGGTCCCCACCCTGGACGTGTGGTTCCTGCAGTTCGGGCTCGACGACATGGGAGCCGTGTTGGGGCGGTCCACGTTGCGTAAGACCGTCGAGCTGGCGGGCGACAGGTCCCGGCGGCGCACCGGGGCGTCGGCGGTCCGGAAGTTGACCGAGCGCCGGGGGGCCGGGCGCCGGTTCCGGGAGGACCCTCCGCTCCTGGTGCGGGCGCCGGCCGATCAGCAGCAGGCTGTGATGGACGAGGCCGGAACGATCCTCGACCGGTATCTGGCGACCCTGCCACCGGACCGCGTCGAGCTGCTCGAGCGGTTCGCACTCGTCGACGTCGCCCACAAGGTGGTGGGTGTCGGCAGCGTGGGGACGCTGGCGGCCGTGATGCTGCTCGAGACCGGTGACGGCGAACCGCTGATCCTGCAGGCCAAGCAGGCGACGGCGTCGGTGCTGGAGCCCCACACGTCCCCGAGCCGGTTCGCCAACTCCGGCGAGCGTGTGGTGGTCGGACAGCGGCTCATGCAGGCCTCGGGCGACCCGTTCCTGGGATGGAGCCGCAGCACGACCGACCCGGCCTATGACTTCTACGTGCGCCAGTTGCGGGACATGAAGGGCTCCATCGACGCCGTCGGCCTCTCCGCAAAGGCCCTGGCGGACTACGTGGCGATCTGCGGGGGTGTCCTGGCCAGGGCCCATGCACGCGCCGGTGACCCGGCGGAGATCAGCGGGTACCTCGGCGACAGCGACCGGTTCGACAAGGCCGTCGCACACTTCGCGATGTCCTACGCAGGGATCACCGACGAGGACCTGGGGGCCCTGCGCCACGCGTCGCCGTGAGGGGTGTCTCGCCTCTCACGCGAGTCCCTCGCCCTCAAGAGTTGATCAAGAGAACCGGCGAGGGGGAATGATCTCCGAAGCGGCGGAGTTGTAGGTTTATGTAGGAGCTTGGCGGCTCCATGATCACGAAGGCAGTCCACAGGCCCGGGCTGACTGCCTGGCAACCGCGCCACCCGCACGGTGCCTCCCGGAGACGATCAGCCCCCACGGGGGAAGCACGGTAACGAGGGAACACACATGACTGCTGTCGATGACATCTGCGATACGGGCTCCAGTGGAGACTTCTACGACACCGAGCCGCCGGAGGCGGCGGAGACCCGTCGGCGGATAGCCCGGGTCCGGGCGATGCTGGAGGCACCGACCGCCACCGGGGCGGACGCCGTCGAAGCGGCTGCCGACCCCAACCCCGCGGTCCGCCGCGCGGCGTTGTTGCACCGGCTCTGCCCCGACGTCGTCCGTCGGTCTGCGATGACCGCGGATCCGGACCCGGACGTCAGGGCGGCACTCGTCCGGGAAGCACCCGTCGGGCAGATCCCCCACACCGAGCTCTGCGACGACGTGTGGCAGGTCAGGCTGGTCCTGGCCGAACGTGGGGACACGCCACACGACTGGCGGAGGAGGACCGCGGTCCATGACATCGACGGAATGGTCCGCCGCGCGGCCCTGGGCCGCCTGGATCCGTTGGACGACGCCACCCTGTGGGACGTCCTGTACCGGGGACACCTCGGTGACTGCACCCACCTGCTGGGGCGGCCCTCCCTGTTCGGGCGAGCGACCGTCGAACAGGTCCTGGCCATCCCCCACGCGACACTCAGGGCCCAAGTGGCCTGTCGGCAGGATCTCACCGGCGAGGTCATCACCGCTCTCGGGCTGGGGGATCCCGCGGCGGAGGTGCGTCGACATGCCATCTCCAATCCGCTCTTCCCCACCCGGTATCTCCACGACGCCTTCCGAGACGAGGAGCCCGGGCCGCGGGCGGCGGCCGTCCTCAGGGCTCCGTCGAAGGACCCGATGCTGTGGGACTCCCGTTTCGACCCCGCGACCGAGGTGCGGCTCGCGGCACTCACCCACGCCGATCTTCCCCTGGAGGTCCTCGAATACCTGGCGGACGACGAGGACTCGACGGTCCAACTCGAGGTAGCCGGACACGCGAACTGCCCCGGGTCGGCCCTCCATCGGTTGGCCCGCCACCGGTCGGCTTCGGTCCGGGAGGCTGCCGTCACCCATGCGAACTGTCCCCGTGCCGCCCTCGACCGCGCCTGCTCGGACGCCGAGGATCGGGTCGTGCTGGCCGCACTTCGGAATCCCGGCCGACCGTCACCCTCAGCCATCCTCGCCAGCCTCGGCGGGCGCCCCCCCTCCGCGGTCGATACCCGGGACGACAGCCACATCCGGGCGATCCGGAAGGAGGCGCTCCAGGCTCTGGCGGCCTGCGACTGGTGCGATCTCGTTCCCCTGCCGCTGACGGAACTGTCCGAGCGCGATCTGCGGCTGGTCCTGACGCGGCATCTGGCGGAGGCGGCCCGCGACTCGGTGGCAGCGGTACGGATGGCAGTGGCGACGCATCCCGACCTGGCTGCGGCCGAGATGACGCTCCTGTCCGCCGACCCCGATCCCACGATCCGTGAGGCCGTCAGCCGGCGACTCCTGGAATCACTGTGAGGGGCCCGGAGCGCTGGTTCGCCACCGGCGAGGACGGCTTCCGGCGGCTGTTCGAGGTGTGGGGGGACGAACCCGCCCCGGTGACGCGGATCCCACTGCGCCGCGCGGCCACCCGCCCCACGGGCATGGTCGCGGACGAGCACGTCGTCTCGGGCGTCCTGTCGGCAGCGGAGCGGCCTCGGCGGCGCGTCGACCCGCGGTCCCTGTGGGCCTCCCAGCACGGCGTTACCCACGGTGGTGTCCGCTACTACCTCGACGGCTCGCAGTACCGCTCGACCGGTCGGCCTGGGCCGATCACTGGAGCCGCATCAACCGCGACGTTGTCGTGTGGGGCCCGGCACCGGACGGTCCCCAGTTGCTGTCGGGACACCACCGGACCGTCGCGGCGCTGCTGCGCGGTGAGGAGATCGAGGTGGTGTGGGTGGATCCGTCCCAGCCCTCCGTGGAGGCAGGGATCCGCGTCACACCGGACCTGTGGATCGGCACCCCCGGTGCCTGCCGCTTTGTGTCGGAGGGGACGGGCATCGTGGACTCGGACGTCGCCGCTCGCCGGGTCCTCGAGCAGCGGGGGGTCGACGCGGTGTGGGTGGACAGCCTCCTGAGCTTCGCGCGTCGCGGCCGGGTGATGTGACACCGCGGCCGGCGGTGGTTCCACCCGCCGGGCGACACCACGACAGACACGACCGACGCGACAGACAGACGGACAGACGGACAGACGGACAGCCCATGACGGAGGGAAGACCATGGCGACATACGACGACCGATGCCAGGCGCTGGCGGTGACCCTGGCGGCGAACGTCCCGGTGATCCTGTGGGGAGCACCCGGGGTGGGGAAGACGAGTGTGGTGGAGCAGATCGCCCACCACCACGGGTGGCACCTCGAGACGGTGATCGCCTCGATCAGCGACCCCACCGACTTCAAGGGGATGCCGCGCGAACATGAGGGGCGGACGGCGTTCTCCCCGCCGGAGTGGGCGGTCGCGATCGAGCGCAACGGTGGGGGCGTCGTGTTCCTCGACGAGATCTCGACCGCACCGCCGTCCGTGCAGGCCGCCCTGCTGCGGCCGGTGCTGTCGAGGGTCGTGGGCGACCTGGCGCTGCCGGCGCAGACCAGGTTCGTGGCTGCTGCCAACCCCCCGGAGATCGCTGCCGACGGCTGGGACCTGTCCGCGCCGTTGGCCAACCGCTTCGTCCACCTGACGTGGGAGGTCCCGGCGTCCGTCGTGAGTGACGGACTGATCTTCGGCTTCGCCCCGGTCGAGGTTCCGTCGGTCGACGAGGCGGCCGTCGACGCGCTCGTCGAAGACGCCGCGATGCGCGTGGGCGCCTTCCTGCGGGCACGGCCGGAACTGGCACACCGGATGCCCACCGCCACGGCGGACCAGGGGGTCGCGTGGCCGAGTCCGCGGTCGTGGGAGACCGCCGCTCGCGTCGCCGCCCATGCCCGCGCCGCCCGAGTGACGGCGGGCGCTGAGCTGATGCTGTTGTCGGGGGCGGTCGGGGCGCCCGCGGCGCGTGAGTTCCTCACCTGGGAACGCAACCTCGACCTGCCCGACATCGAGAAGGCTCTCGGGGACGGGGGTGTCCTGGAACTGCCCGAGACTCCCGACCGCATCGTCGCCGTGTGCGGTTCCCTGGTCGCCGCCGTGGTGTCCGATCCCTCGCGGGACCGCTGTGAGGCGGCCGTGAACGGAGTCCTCGTGGCGGTGTGCAGGGCCGGTCACACTGATCTGGCGACCGTCGCCCTGCGCCGCATGGCGGAGTCCGTCAGGCAGTCCAAGGCCGTGCTGTCCCCCGAGGCGACCGGGTTCTTCGCCGACCTCCTGGCCCGGATGGGCAAGTTCCGCAGGGCCGCATGAGTCGCGCAGGTGGACGGCCGCAGCCGGCGGGCGGCGCCCTGTCCGACCCGCTGCTGTCGGACGCCCGGGCGTGGGTCCAGGCGGGCCGGGCATCGGCGATCGAGCGCTTCCCGTACCTGGACGTCGCGCTGTCGTCGATGATCCCCGTGGCCGTGATGGGGCTGGGAACCGTCGCCACCGACGTGAGGTGGCGGTTCTACTTCGATCCCGGCCGCGTGCAGACGATCCCCGAGGATGAGCGGCTCGAGGTGATGGTCTCCGACTGGGTCCACGAGGTGGGGCATCTCCTGCGCGACCATGCGCAGCGCTGGCACGGTCTCGGCGACCCGGCACGGAACCATCCGGTGTTCAACGTCGCCGGGGACGCGCTCATCAACCAGGACCTCGCCGACCTCGGGCTGCGCATCCTGCCGACCGACATCACCTTCGACCGGCTGCCCGGCGCCGCCGAGGTGGAGCCGGGAATGATCACGGAAGAGATCTACCGCCGTCTGCTCGAGCACTGCCCCCCGGCGCCCCGACCCGAGGGGGCCTCCGGGGACGGGGAGGGTGATGCCGGACTGCCGCTGCCGCAGGACTGCGGTTCTGGTGCGGGCGGTGAGCGGCGACCGTGGGAACTCCCGCTCGACGACGCACCGACCGGGAGTCCGACGGTGCCCGACGACGGCTCGGTGGATGGTGGCCGCGCGGACCTCATCCGCCATGAGACCGCCGAGCAGATCCGGTCACATGTCCGGACCCATGGGACGGGGGCGATCCCCCACCGGCTGCGCGCATGGGCCGAGTCGGTGCTCGATCCGATCGTCGACTGGCGGCGGGAACTGCGGGCCGCCGTGTCACGGGGACTGAGCCAGGCGGCGGGTCGGGCGGACTACAGCTGGTCGCGGCCACCGCGGCGGCGCGTTCCGGGCTACACGACCCCGGGAATGGCCGCGCCGGAGCCGCCGCGGGTGGCCGTCGTGGTCGACACCTCCGGGTCCATGTCCCCCGACGACCTGGCGCAGTGCATCGCCGATATCGCCGCTCTGACGCGCAGCGTGGCGGGCTCCGCCGGCGGGACACCGGTCAGTGTGATCCCGTGCGATGTCAAGGTGGGCCCGGTGAGCCTCGTGCGCGGTCGCGCCGACGTGCGCGACCTGCAGTTGACCGGCGGCGGGGGCACCGACATGGGGGTGGGGCTGACAGCCGCGTCCGAACTCTCCCCCACGCCCGACGTCATCGTGACGCTCACCGACGGGTACACACCGTGGCCCCCCGACCCTCCCGCAGGTGCGCCACGCGCCCGGTACATCGCGGTGGTGGTGAACGACGAGCAGGGGGAGATCCTGCCCGATGTCCCGCAGTACATCCACACGATCTCGAGGAGCTGACGAGGTGGCACCATCCCTGGCACATCGGCAGGCGGCCCTGTACCTCAGCGACCCCGTGGCCGCGTTGACGATGGTCGAACCCGCT
The DNA here is from genome assembly GCA_903915555.1 of uncultured Micrococcales bacterium. Lineage (GTDB taxonomy): Bacteria > Actinomycetota > Actinomycetes > S36-B12 > CAIWTL01. The sequence continues at coordinate 19,387 of CAIWTL010000619.1, forward strand.
CTGATCGGGCGCCTTCCGGACAGGCGGGTCGGCGCGCGCGCCGCCCTGGCCGCGGATCCCGACTGTCCGGAGAGCGTGATGAATCTCCTCGCGCTGGACACGATCACCGTGGCACGGGCTCTCGTCGACAACCCCCACTGCACCCTCTCGGCGCTCGGTCGTGTCTTCGACGTCCAGGCGCCCCGCTGGAGTGGCTGGCGGACCGACCGCCTCATGATCGCCATACTGCAGGCCCCCGCCACGGACGCGGGCCTGCTGCGCAAGATGGCCGACGGCTGGCCCTGGCTCGTGGTCCACCACCCCCTCTGCCCACCTGATCTGCTGGCCGAACTGGCGCAGTCACCGGCCAGTTCCATCCGACGCCGGGTGGCGAGGCATCCGTCGACTCCCGACGATGCGCTCCTGTCGATGATCGGGGACCCCGCGTCGGTGGTGTCCGTCGCAGTCCGGGAGGCGCTCGCCTCGAGATCGCTCCCGGTCGTTCGGGCCGCACTGCTGAGGCTCGGGCCCACATCACGAGCGAAACTCGTCTCGTCGATACCCACCGAACTGCAGCGCCTGCTGGTGAACGACAGTGACCGCCGTGTCCGCTACTCCATCGCACGGGCGACCTCCGACCCGACTCTGTTGCGGGACCTCGTATCCGATCACCACGGCACCGTGAGACGGGCGGCGTCCGGGAGGGTCCTGACCGCCATGGGGGCCTGAGGCTCTGGTAGGGCCGTGACGACGCCGTCGAGGACCACGTATTGGCGCCCGTCGAGGACGAACGATCCGTCACCCTCTCGTAGGTGACTGAGCACCGTCTCCACCGAGGGCATCGCCATGCCGGTGGCGCCGTTTCGGATGGCCGTGGCCGACACGCCGTCGATCCGGCGCACGGCGTAGGGGTGGATCCAGCCGCACTCGTCGTAGATGGAGCGCACCATCATGCCGCCGAGGTCCGAGCCGTGGATACCGTGCAGAGGCCTGCCGGGGGCGAGACCCCGGATCTTTCGGACGACCCCGTGGAACCCCCGTGACCGGTAGACCTCGGGGAAGGACACGACCTCGATGACGTCGCTGAGACCCGCATCGGCGATGGCCAGGCGTGCCAGGAGAACACGGGTCTCCTCCTCGTAGAACTCCCTGCCCGTCGGGAAGTAGTTCACGATGACGTCGGCCTTGGCGGTACGCCCGTAGACGCGACGGCCGTCCTTGCGCTCGACGATCTCGATCTCGCCCTTGGCCAGTGCGTCGGAGTGCAGTTTCGGGATGCAGGTGGGGTGCACGTAGACCTTCTCCAGGCCACGTTCCGCGATGGCCCGGCGGATGATCTCGATGTGGGTGCGGTGCATCGGGTTGAACGTGCCGAAGAACAGGCCGACGCCACCCCGGGGGTGCAGGCGGGCCCTCACGTCACTGGCGAGTCCCACCCCGAAGAAGAAGACGCCGCACGCGATGCCGAGCCATTGGGCGACCATCTGTGGGAGGGCCAGGCCCAGCGTGGCGATCGCGGTGAGGATGATGTTCCCGGCGATGGCGATCAGGACGTTGCGGTTCCGGTTGCCGATGTCTCTGTTGGCCAACATGAGCGCCAGGTACTGTACGCCCTGGCTGATCGCCGTCGTGACCAGGGCGATACCGAGAATCCCACCCATCGCGGCGACCTTCTGGGCGGGTACAGCGCCCGACCCGATGAGGATCGCGAAGAGGAACAGATTCATCCCGTACTGCAGCAGGCCGCGCCCCAGCCGGCCGGCGGTCACGCTGGCGGTCGCCAGACCGATGCGTTCTTCGATCTTGTTGCTCCACTTGGAGTAGGTAGGCAGCGCCAGCGCGACGAACACACCGACGAAGAGCACACCCGCTGATGTCCAGGCACCGTGGAGTGCCGCGTAGGAGAGGTACATCAGGGCCCCCGCGGTGAAAGCGAGGATGGTCGATGGGCTGCGCAGGTAGGCGCTCAACCCGGAGGTGATCGGTGATGACATAGGAGGCTCCCTGCTCGTTGTTGATGCCGTACGGATCCCCGGCCTCCACCACCTCCACTCGCCCACCGCCGGCCGGAACGTTACGGCTGGCCCGGGTGACATGACGTCCACCTGGTCGGGGAGAAGTGGGTCATGGACAACTCACTGCCCCTGGACCGCTCCCGCCGCCCCGACCTGCAGGTCGGCATCGTCAGCACCGAGGAGGAGCGCCTCAAGGTGTATGCCGTCCGGATAGCCGTCTACGTCGAAGGCCAGGACTGCCCGTGGGACGAGGAGTTCGACGGGAACGACCAGGTGGCCACCCATGTGCTCGCGCAGCTCGACGGAGAACCGGTGGGATGTATCCGGCTCCGCTTCTTCGCGGGGTTCGCCAAACTGGAACGGCTGGCGGTACGCGATCGCTTCCGTGGCCGTGGCTACGCCGATCCGATGGTCAGGTTCGCTCTGGACCACGTGGCCCGTAAGGGCTACGACACGCTCGTCCTGCACGCCCAATCGGGTCGCGAGACCTTCTGGGCGCAGTACGGGTTCGCTCCCCTCGCCGGGCGTCGGACCTTCGACTTCTCCGGGGTGGACTACACCGAGATGGCCGCGGAACTGACCCCTGCCACGGACCCTGTCCGTCTGTCCTGGGACGCCATGCGCCACAACCGGCCCGAGGGGGACTGGGACCGCCCGGGCGTCCTTGAGAGCGGTGGCGCGCCGCTGCGCCGCACCGCCTGAACCGTCCGCTCCAAGGGTCTGACTAAGTCCAAGATCCAGGGTCTACCCGGTTGAATGCAAGGGTCTGGACGGTGGC
>CAIWTL010000620.1 GCA_903915555.1 uncultured Micrococcales bacterium
CACACCTCGCCGGTGGGGATATCGATGGAGAGATCCTGTACCGCGATGGTGCCGTCGCCGTACTGTTTCTGCACTCCGTCGAGACTGATCATCGAAACGCCGCTAGCGTCCACTGCATGTCCCTTCCGGCGGTCGGTGAGGCGCCGAACCCGTGGTTCAGTTGGTCCTATGTCGAGAACAACCTAGACACGTTGGTAGCAGCGGGTCAGCAACATGTCGCGTTGACGGTGTTCGCGATGGGCCTCAGCATCGCCATCGCCGTCCCCCTCGCCGTCCTCGTCCGCACCTTCGCGCCACTCGAGACGCCGACCCTCGTGGTGACCGGGGTGCTCTACACGATTCCGTCGCTGGCCATGATCACCGCCCTGTGGCCGGTGTTCGGGCTGTCGGCGCTGACGGTCATCATCGCGTTGGCGCTCTACGGCCTGCTGATCATCCTGCGCAACATCCTCGTGGGTCTCGACGGGGTATCGGAGACCGCGATCGACTCCGCCCAGGGCATGGGGATGAGTAAACGCGGGATCCTGTGGAAGGTCGAGGTGCCCCTCGCCCTGCCGGCGATCATCGCCGGCATCCGCCTCGCCACCGTGTCCACCGTCGGTCTCGTCACGATCGGGGCTCTGGTGGGTTACGGCGGCTACGGAACCCTGATCCTCAACGGTTTCATCAACAACTTCTACCACGCGCAGATCATGACGGCGACGATCCTGACCATCATCCTGGCGCTGCTGTTCGACGGGGCGCTGCAACTGGTGGAACGCCTGGTCACCCCCTGGACCCACACGAAGGACAGTCGCTGATGGACGAACTGATGAGTGTGTGGCAGTGGCTCACCGATCCTGCCCATTGGACCGGACCCGACGGTATCCCCGTGCGGACCCTGCAGACGCTGTACATCAGCGCGGCGGCGATGATCATCGCGATCGCGCTGGCCTTCCCCATCGGGATGATCACCGGGCACTTCCGCCGGTTCGGGAACTTCGTCACCAACATCGGGGTCATCGGCCGGGCGATTCCCACGTTCGCGCTGTTGATCATCTTCGCTTCCTGGGACGCCGTCGGTGTGGGCGATCTCGCGGCGATCCTGGCTCTCGCGATCTTCGCCATACCGCCCCTCCTGACCAACACCTACGTCGGTGTGCGGGACGTCGACGAGTCCATGGTCGAGGGCGCCACCGGCATGGGAATGACGAACAGTCAGGTCCTCGGGCGGGTCGAACTCCCGACGGCTGTCCCCCTCATCGGGGCCGGCCTGCGCACCACGACCGTGCAGGTGGTGGCGACGGCGACCCTGGCCGCGCTCGTCGGAGGTGGCGGCCTCGGTCGTTACGTCGTGGACGGGTTCGCGCTTCAGGACGTGACCCTGCTCATGGCGGGTGTCGTGCTGGTGTCGGTCGTGTCGATCGGTACGGAGGTGATCCTCGCGGTCATGCAGCGCCTGCTGACCCCCCTGCCGCTGCGACTGGACCGCAACAAGCAGATGGCCGAGGACGCCGAGGCGAGTGCAGCATGAGGACCTTCCTGCGTGGCATCGGTGTCCTGCTGGCCGCCATGGTCGCGGCCTCCTGCTCGTGGCTCAACGCCGGTGACACGACCCCCGACTCGAGCACGACCGGGGGAAAGGGGGTCCTGCAGGTCGCGGCCTACAACTTCGGCGAGAGCCAGATCGTCGCCAATCTCTACGCGGGCGCACTCAACGCCGCCGGTGAACCCGCTCAGGTCAAGACCCTGACGAACCGCGAGATCATCATCCCCGCCGTCGAACAGGGTGAGGTCCAGGTGGTGGGGGACTATGCGGCCACCCTCACCGAGTTCCTCAACAAGCAGGTCAACGGAACCGATGCGCCGGCCCAGGCGTCGCCCGACATCGACAAGACGATCAAGAACCTGTCGGCCCTGGGTGAGAAATCGGGGCTCGTGGTGCTGGAGCCCGCAGCTGCACGCAACCAGAACGCGTTCGCGGTGACCAAGCAGTTCGCGGCCGAGCACGATCTGCAGACGTTGACCCAGCTGGGTCAGTACTCCCAACAGGACCCCGTCATCGTCGGTGGTCCCCCCGAGTGTCCCCAGCGACCGTTCTGCCTGATCGGGCTCGAGGACGTCTACGACGTCAAGGTCGCCGAGTTCAAGAGCCTCGATGCCGGGGGACCCTTGACCAAGTCGGCGCTCGAGCAGGGGGTCATCCAGGTGGGGCTCGTCCTGACCTCCGACGGCGCGCTCGACCAGTTCGGATTGGTGATCCTGAAGGACGACAAGAACCTGCAGGCCTCCGACAACATCGTCCCCGTCGTGAACGCCCAGGCGGACACCGCGGAGATCAACAAGACGCTCAACGCGGTGCAGGCCGTGCTGACCCAGGAGGCATTGCGGGAGATGAACTACCAGGTGGACTGGGAACGCAAGGATCCCGCCGTGGTCGCCCAGGACTTCCTCAAGGCCGAAGGGCTGGCCTGACTGCCACCGCATCCGTACCGCGAGGTCGCTGTCACCCGGCGTATCCGGGCGGTGGGGGAAGTCACGCGTCCGGACCCCCCATGACGGGTAATGGCACCGAACTGTCGCACCCTGACAACTCATCCGGGCGGTGCCCGGGTAACGGTCTTTCGGGGGGAGAGCCGGATGAGTGCGCGCATCACGCCGGGCGAAGAACCATGGCAACGCTCGACACAGGACACGGTGACCGTGCCGGACGATGTGGACGCCGTGTTCGGGGACGACGTGTCGTTCACCGAGGACGCTCCGTGGCGCCCGACGCGTGAGCGGTTGCGCCGTCCCGCATGGATGAGGGGGACCGCGGGTCTGCTGGTGGTCACCGCCGCCGTGCTGATGATCGGCGGTCTGGTCTACCGGCTCTCCGGCGCCTCACGCCCCGCGGTACAGGAGATGGCGCCCGCCGCGGCCGCGCCGGCCCCGGTCCCCAGCCCCAGTCCGACCCCGAGCCCGTCCCCGACCGTCAGGGTCACCGAAGCGGCGGTGGACGTGAGTTCCCTGCCGTGGCAGGGCGCGGCCCTTCCGGTCAGCGATGCGGCGGGGCCCGAGCAGTTCACCGAGACCCGGTCCACGGGGTTCAGTCATGATCCCCAGGGCGCGGCCTTCGCCGCCGTCCACATCTCGACCCACATCGACCCCTTTACCGGCCCCGACGTGTTCACTCCGACCATCCAGGAACAGGTCGTGGGAGAGGGGGATCTGGTGGAACGCACCCAGCGTGCGTATGAGGCTGCGGCGCGCAGCCAGGGACTGTCCCGGCAAGCCATCGCCGACGGGGCACCGGTCCTGGCCCCGACGGGACACATCTCCGCGTGGCGCATCGGCACCTACCGCCCGGACGCCGTGACCACAGTCGAACTGCTCGTCTCGACGCCCGACGGTCGGCAGGTCGTGTACGAGATCCCCGTCGTGTGGCGCGACGACGACTGGCGGGTACTCGTCGACGCCGACACCGGCTTCCGCGCAGCCGACTCGCGGCGCACCGCGGGCTTCACCGACTTCATCGAGAAGGACAACGCAATGAGGGGGAACAGAGAATGAGTAGTCGACACGTGATCATCCCGGCCGGCCTGATGGTCGTCGGTGGCGTGATGTTCCTCGGTATCGGGACGGCGCATGCCGAGCCCGATACCGAGGTCGAACCGGGGCTGCAGGCCTCACCGGGAGTCCTCGGGAGGGATCCGGCCGACGAGCCCGCGTTCGAGCCCGAGCCGCTGCCTGAGCCCGAACCCGACGCCGCGCTCGATCCGACTCCGGGCCGCGATGCGGCACCGGGCCAGGAGTCGGCACCGGACTCCGGCCCGACACCGGGCGACGGCCGGGCACCGGACCCCGGCCCGACATCGGACTCCGGCCCGACACCGGACTCCGGCCCGACACCGCACGACGACGGGGCCCCGGATCCGGAACGTGACCGAGCGGGCCAGCCTCCGCAGCCGGGGGACACACGTCCGGGCGAGAGCGGCGAGGACGAGGGGCCGTCGGCGCCCACACCCGATGACTCCGATGAGGCGCCGCGGGACGGTCACGGCCGTGACGACAGCCCCCGTGACGATGACAGTCACCGTGACGACGCCGGTGCCCGTGACGATGCCAGGCCCCGGGGTGATGATCCCGGTGATGACAAGCCCCGGGGTGACAAGCCCCGTGGTGACGGGGACCCTCGGCCCGATGCGCCGTCGCGCGGGGACGAGCCGACGCCCGGCACGACCGAGACGATCCCCGAGCCGGCGGACGCGGCCCCCCGCGGGACCGATCCGGTGGACCGCGGGGACCGGCCCGCCACCCCACCGTCGGGCGTTCCGCTCGAGACGCCCTCGGCGACGCCGACCCCATCGGGATCGCGACCGCAGGGTGGATCCGCCGGCGCCCCCGGTGCCGACGGAACGACTCCGACACCCCATCCGACGGGGACGCCGCTGCATCCCACGTCACCGGCCGCCCACCCAGCAGCCACTCCGCTGCCCTCGGGCACACCCCTGCACCCCGCCGTGCCGGAGGTATCGGCCGACGGGGAGCGGACGGGCACGCCACAGGTGCCTCCCGGCGCACCATTGCCGGATGGCACCCCGCTGCACCCCGTCCTGGGTGGGCCGGTGCACCGCGTCGACACCGCGAGGCCGGTGGCGTCGACGCCGCTGCACCCGATCGTCGCCGAAGGAGATCCCGGCCCGGGAGACCCGAGGTCGGGCCGGTGACGGACGGGTAATGTGCCGAAGGTGGACAGTGATGCGGCCTTCGCGCCTCCCGGCGAGTCCTGGCAGCGGGTGTCGCCGCGCCTGGCGACCGCGTGGCGGCTCACCATGGCTCTCGTGGTCGGGCCGATCACGCTGATCCTGGCGCTCGTCCTGGGATTCAGCTGGACGCCGGCCGCAGCGCTCATCGCTGTGGTCGGCGGACTGCTGATCGGCGGATGGCTGTGGTGGCTGCTCGGCCGCCGCGCCCGCTCCTTCGGATATGTGGAGAGGTCTGCGGACCTCCTGGTGACGTCGGGGGTGCTGTTCAAGCGGCTCGTCATCGTGCCCTACGGACGCATGCAGCTCGTCGACCTCGTCGCCGGTCCGATCGACCGCGCCCTGGGACTGTCCACCGTGAAACTGCACACGGCCGCGGCGACCACCGACGCCGGCATCCCAGGGCTCACCCCGGACGAAGCCGCGCGACTGCGCGACCGCCTCGCGGCTCTCGGTGAGCAGAGGTCGGCGGGTCTGTGACCGCGCCGGTCCCCGACACCCGGACGCCGCCGCGTCGCACGCACCCGGTGACGCCGTGGGTGCATGCCGCACGGAGCCTCCC
>CAIWTL010000621.1 GCA_903915555.1 uncultured Micrococcales bacterium
CCCGAGAACGCCGTGCTGCTGTTCTACAGCCCGCTGGCCGCCTCTGAGTCCGTGATGCCCGCCGGTGGCGCCAACGCTGCCACCCCCGCCTTCGCTTACACCTACCAGCTGACCGGCACCCCCGCCGTTCGTCCTGAGTACTACATCCGTGAGCGTCGCGTGGTTCGTGCTGAGATCACCGTCGAGCGCGCTGTGAACATCACCGGCCTCGGCGCAACTGGTGGATTCGGTTCTGGCTTCTACATCGACGACGTGTTCGCCTGATCCTTCTTTAATCTCACCCCTAAAGGAGGATCCTGATGCCTATTCTCGTACCCATTCCAAAGTCTGCCTTTATCGTTACCATCTCCGGGATGGAAACGATCTGGACGACCTTCTCCGGGATCTCGGATACGGCTGAGAGTGGTCAGTACGCTAACGCTACTGGCAACAGGATCTATAAAGTCGTGGGCCCCCGGTCCGTCGACGATGTAACCCTCTCTGCCCCGTACGATCCTGCGCTTGCATCTGCCATCGAGCAGATCTGGCTCAATTACAACTGTGAGTTCATCACGATCACGATCCAGCCGACCACCTGTAACGGTACCAACAACAACGGTTCCGCTTACACCCTGAACGGCTGTCAGCTTCAGCAGCTGACCGTGGCCGAGATGGACCGCGAGTCCGGCGACGTCGGCACCATCGAATTGGTGTTCACCGTCAACTCCTGGACCCGCGCCTGATACGGGACGCAACCCATCGACCTCTGGCCCCGCTTCGGCGGGGCTTTTCTTTTGCTTCGGGGTAAGACACCCCGAGAACACCTACACGCTAGGCATGGCCAAAACCCTTTTCGGGCCTGGTGTCATCGTCACCTCCCAGTGGCTGAACGGCGCGCGAGACATAAAATTCGACGGGGCCGACCTCGACTGGCACTATCCCCCTCTCAACGCGAGCGACATCCAGCGGGGAGGGGAGGGGGGCCTCGACAACGTATACGTCACCCTCAACACCGATCAGACGTACGGCTCCACGCCCATCGTCGGCCCGAAGAGCTTCATGGGCCCGGTGGCGTTCGGCGATCAGGCCAACACCAATCCCAACTACGCTCCGCTCTCCTGGAATACGAACGCCAAGTTCAACCAGGGTGGCACGGAGCAGAATTTCCTCACCAAGTACTCGCAGCTCACCGACGCCGACGTGGTCACGAAGGCCGTCCTCACCGAGCGCATCGCTAACTTCCCGATCGTAGACGAAGGCTCCTTCTGATGCCCCAGTACGCTCCGCTCCCCAACATCGATCTCGATCCGCGCAACGAGACCGAGCTCGTGGCAGCCGCGGCGCAGAGGGTCTTCGAGGCGTCGGGCTCCACGATCAATGACTTCTCGGCCGGATCACCCATCACGGCGCTGCTCGAGGGCCAGGCCTTCGCCCAGGCTGAATTTCTGCAGTTCGCGAATCAGTTTCCGGAGTCCGTCCTCGTAGAGTGGATCGGGCCATTTCTTGGCGCCCAGAGGCGCGCGGGCGCGGGCGCCACGGTCACACTCGAGTTCTCCATAGCCCCGCGTGATCGCGAGTTCGTCATCTTCCCGGGGTTCGAGGTGTCCTCGGATTCCAACCTCACCGGCGGCCAGTCGATCACCTTCGTCACGACCGATCGCATCACCATCCCGGCTGGGGAGAGTGTGGGCCAGGGC
>CAIWTL010000622.1 GCA_903915555.1 uncultured Micrococcales bacterium
TAGGCGCCGTCGGTCAGCCGCGGCAACACCTCGAGGGCGCGTCCCGCGATCAGGCGGTAGTGCCCCTGGGGGATGTCGGCGGCGGCCAGGGTCTCGCGCGCGGCGCGCTGGTGCTCCAATTCGATGTCGATCGAGGTCAGGACCCCTCCGTCGGCCATACCCCGCAGCAGCCACAGCGTCGAGACACCGGCGCCCGTGCCGATCTCGACGACATGCCGGGCATCGATCGCGCGGGCGATGAAGCGCAGGAGAGCCCCGCTTCCCGCCGAGATCGGGGAACACCCGAGTTCCGCCGCGCGCTCGCGCGCAGCGGCGAGGATCTCGTCCTCGGCGACGTAGGCGTCCGTGAATGCGAAGCTGTCGGCATTGGGTGCGACAGGTGTCGTGGACATGCTTGTTACCTCCGCGAAGGTCCTGAGGGATCGGCACAGGAGCCGTGTGCAACCTTAGCCTGGTTCCAGGCTCACCCTGGATCCGCCGGCCCCCGGGCGTAGTGAGAGGGGCGCGCACGAGTCGGAGGATGGGTGGGTTGAGGCTTAGGGTGTCTTCCGTGACAGATGGCACCGACCCGCGCCCGACGGACAGCCTGCCGAGCGAGGAAACCTCGGGCCCCGACGACGGTTCTCCGTCGGGTGGCGACGCCTCGTCGCCCGATGACACGCAGCCTCGTGCGACGACCCCGGATCCCGTGTGGGGACCTCCGTCACCGGATCAGCGGACCGACGTGGCCGGTTCCCCCGCCCCGTACCCCGCGACCCCGTACTCCGCGACCCCGTACTCCGCGACCCCGTACTCCGCCGCCCCTCCCGCTGCCCCGAGTCCGTGGGGTGAGCAGTCGGACTTCGCCGCCCCTCGGGGGTCGCAGCCGCTCGAGGGGCCGCCTGTCGCGGTCGGCTTCTCTCCTCCCCAGGCCCCTCCTGCGGGATCGACGGGATCGTCAGGACGCATCATCGGCATCGCGGTCGCAGCCGGGCTGGTGGCCGGCATCCTGGGTGGGGTCGGGGGAGCGGTGCTGGTGGATCAGCTCGGTTCGGGCGGCGCGCTGACGACGGGCCGGCTCGACCAACTGCCGCAGTCCTCGGCGGAGGCGCCCCCGCTGCAGCCCGGATCGGTGGCCGCCATCGCGGACGCCGCACTTCCGACCGTCGTGTCCCTGGCCGTGTCGGGGAACGCTGGGCAGGGGACAGGATCAGGGTTCGTCCTACGCCCCGACGGATACATCCTCACGAACAATCACGTGATCTCGGGCGCCGCGAGTGGCGGGCGGATCGTGGTGGCATTCTCCGATGGGACCGAGGCCAAGGGCGAGATCGTCGGGCGCAGCGCCTCCTACGACCTCGGTGTGGTCAAGGTCGACCGACGGGGACTCGAGGCGGCGCCCCTCGGGAACTCCGAAGCCGTTCGGGTCGGGGACCCTGTCGTCGCGATCGGCTCGCCCCTCGGCCTCAACGGCACCGTGACCACCGGGATCATCTCGGCTCTCCAGCGGCCGGTGACCGCGGGCGGGGAAGGGGAACAGTCCTTCATCTCCGCGTTGCAGACCGACGCGGCCATCAACCCCGGTAACTCGGGCGGTCCGCTGTTGGACGCGGAGGGCAAGGTCATCGGCATCAACTCCGCCATCGCCACGGTCCCCGGTGCCACCCGTTCGGACGCGGGCTCCATCGGGCTGGGGTTCGCCATTCCCATCAACACCGCCAAGCGGATCTCCGAGGAGATCATCGCCAACGGTGAGTCCGCGACCCCGGTCATCGGAGTCACCCTCGACAACCGGTACACCGGTCCCGGGGCCAAGATCGAGGACGTGACCCCGGGGGGTCCGTCGGACGGTCGCCTCCGCTCGGGCGAGATCATCACGTCCGTCGACGGCCGCGAAGTCGCCGACGCGACCGAGGTCATCATCGCGATCCGGACGAAGGCCCCCGGTGATGAGATCACGCTCGGTCTGGAGAACGGGGAAGACGTCACCGTCACCCTCGGGGTCAGCCCCGACTGATCCCGATCCGCCCCGATGCAGGCCTCCCGGATGCAGGGATGTCCGGGGCGTACCGAGGACGGTGTCCCTCGCCTACTCTGGTGAGGTGTTCAACCTGGGCATCGCCGAGATCGCCGTCATCGTGGTCGTCGGCCTGCTCATCTTCGGACCCGACAAGTTGCCGAAGGCGATCAAGTCGTTGTCCAGCGGGATGCGGCAGTTCCGTTCCGCGGCCTCGGATGCCACGCGCTCGCTGCAGGACGCCGCCGGCTGGGATTCCAGCGAGACCCGGCAGACCCTGTCGGATCTGGCCGATCTCCATCCGAAGCGCCTCATGGGGTCGATCCTGGAGGATCCGGAGTCGACGTCCCGCGGGCAGTCACCGCGGACGGGCAACTCCTCCCCGGCGGCCAAGCCGCCAGCGGGGCAGGGGTCGCCCACCGTTGCGCCGGCCCCGGATTACGACCCCGACGCCCCCTGACGCCGGGTCTCGCCCGGTGGTCCCGGCTACCGTGAGGCGCTATGACCGCTCCGGCCCTGGCCTCCCCCGACGACCCTGAGAAGGTGCGGGCCCTGCGGCGCATGAAGACGGTGGCCACGGCCCTGCTCATCTTCGCCGCTGCCGTGTTCCTGTTCGCCTGGAAGATGCAGGCTTCGGGCGGGGGTGAGATCTGGGGCTACATCCGGGCCATGGCCGAGGCCGGTGTCGTCGGCGGTCTGGCGGACTGGTTCGCCGTGACGGCCCTGTTCCGCAGGCCGTTGGGGCTGCCGATCCCCCACACTGCGCTGATCCCCACGAAGAAGGACCAGTTGGGTGAGAGCCTGAGCACCTTCGTCCACGGCAACTTCCTGTCACGTGACAACGTTGTGGAGAAGGTGGAGGCCGCACACCCCGCGCAGCGTCTCGCGGACTACCTGTCGGATGCCGACCACCGCGAACGGCTCGTGGCCGAGGGGGCGTCGCTGGCGCAGGCGCTGCTGGACAA
>CAIWTL010000623.1 GCA_903915555.1 uncultured Micrococcales bacterium
CGGGTCGGTCGGCACGACCGGTGCCGACCAGCAGGAAGCGCCGACCCCTGCCGATCACACCCGGATCGGCAGCATCACCAAGACCTTCACCGTCACAGCCCTGTTGCAGCAGGTGGACAAGGGAACCCTGTCACTGTCGGACCCGATCGAGAAGTACGTCCCGGGCCTGCCCAACGGCAGGACGGCGACACTGCGCGACCTGGCACAGATGACCAGCGGCATCCCCAGCTACAGCCAGGACAAGAGGTGGCTGACGGCGTACTTCACCGACACGTCCAGGACGTTCACCGCACAACAACTGGTCGACTACGTGAAGGGTGCCGACCCCATGTTCCGGCCCGGGCGGAAGTTCTACTACTCCAACACCAACACCGTGGCCCTCGGCCTGGCGATCGAGAAGGTGACCGGGCGCCCGCTGGCCGACGTGCTGAACGAGGGGATCATCCAACCTCTCGGCCTCACCGGCACCAGTTGGCCAGGCGAGTCCCCGGACCTTCCCGAGCCCTACCTGTCGGGCCAGACCGAGCAGGGGCTGCCCGAGGGTGCGATCAAGGACGCCACCAACTGGAACCCCTCATGGGCCAACGCCGCCGGCGAGATGATCTCGACGCTCCCCGATCTGCACACGTGGGGGGTTGCGCTCGCGACCGGCGAGGGGCTGCTCGAGGCCAAGACGCAGCAACTGCGCCTCGACTCCCTCGACGAGAACCTCTCCATCAAGGGGAACTCCGCTGCTGCGGTCTACGGCATCGGCCTCGGTCGGGTGGACGGCTGGGTCGGACACACCGGGGAGCTGCCGGGCTACAACACCTCCGTGCAGTACGACCCGAAGACACGCACGACCGTGGTGGTCATGGTCAACAGCGACATCCAGAACCCGGCGGTCTCGGTGATGGAGCAGATCCAGCAGGTCCTGGCCGAGTGACCCGCGACTCGGTGAGTGATCGGCTTTGCGCGAGGCACGAGTGCCACGCGAGACTGTCCGCATGACCGAGAACGAAGGGCCCATGGCCGATGACCCCGGACCCCAGACCTCCGGTGACGCCGATCCGGCGCACCGGGTCATCGTGGTCGGACCGGACGGCCAGGAGATCGGCTCCGTCGAGGCGCCGACCGACGGCGATGACCGGGACATCACCGATCTCGTCGAGCAGCCCGCCAAGGTCATGCGGATCGGCTCGATGATCAAGCAACTGCTCGATGAGGTCCGCTCGGCTCCACTCGACACAGCCGCTCGCGCCCGACTGCGCGAGATCCACGCTCGGTCGGTGCAGGAACTGAGCGACGCGCTGGCCCCGGAACTGGTGGACGAGCTCGAACGGCTGTCCCTGCCGTTCAGCGCCGACGCCGAACCCTCCGAGCCGGAACTGCGCATCGCCCAAGCGCAGTTGGTGGGGTGGCTGGAGGGACTGTTCCACGGCATCCAGACCGCCCTCTTCGCCCAGCAGATGGCCGCTCGGGCCCAACTGGAGGAGATGCGCCGGCGCGCGATCGGACCGGGCGGCGTGCCGTTCGGGGACGGCCCCCAGATGCCGGGGCGGCCCGGTGAGCAGCCCGGAGACCACCCCCAGGCCAACCAGCGACCCCCGTCCGGCCCGTACCTCTGACCCTGCGACCCGGAACCTACGACCCGGAACCTACGACCAGACTCGACCCCGACGAGGAATCCTGTGCTTGACCCGCGAACCGTTCGCACCGAACCCGACGCGGTGCGCGCGTCCCAGACCGCCCGCGGTGCCGACCCGACGGTCGTCGACCGGTACCTCGACCTCGACCGATCCCGACGTGAGGCGA
>CAIWTL010000624.1 GCA_903915555.1 uncultured Micrococcales bacterium
CGGAAAGAAAAGAGGGGCACCGCGGGCCTATTTATACCCAGGCGGGATCGAAAGTATGCGGACGCCGCGGCTCCCTCCGTTTGAGCGGAGAAAATCCCAGCCACGCATCTTCCCGCCCTGATGACTCCACCGCCCAGTCGACACACGGCTTCAGGGGGCTTCCCTTCTGCATGAGCAGACCGAACTGCTCGGCCGCCCCGCTGGGCTGGAACTGCCCGACGATCTTTGCGTTGTCGAACTCGACGGCGGTCACGTAGTAGGCGGTGGGAAGGTCGACGACGATTCCGTCGATCTGCCCGGCCTCGAGGGCGCTCTTGGCGTCGTTGGTGTCGTTGTAGACCTGGGGCGGGGTCTCGGGCTGGACCACCTCGTTGATGAAGTCGAGACTCGTCGTCCCGACCTGGGCGCCGAGCTTGGCGGTCCTCAGCTCGTCGAGGGTGGTGGCATTCGCTATCGGGGACTTGTCGAGGGCGACGACTGCCTGGTTGACGGTGTAGTAGCCGTCGGAGAAATCGACAGCCTGCTCACGCTTGGGCGTGATGGAGATCTGGTTGATGTCGAAATCGAAGTCCTTGTTGCCGGGGGCATAGGACTTGTTGAAGGGAACCGTCACCCATGTGACGTTCTCGGTGGCGTAGCCGAGCTTGCCCGCTACCGCGTAGGCGACGGCGGATTCGAAGCCCTTGCCGTTCGAGGGATCGTCATCCTCGAAGTACGGCGGGTAGGCGGGCTTGTCGGTACCGATCGTCAGCTTCCCCTCCGTGAGGGTCGGCAACGCGCCGGTGCTGCAGTCCGCCGAGGAGACCGCACTCGGACCGGCCGACGATGCCGTGGTGTCGGCCGGTGCCGAACAGGCCGACAGTGACAACAGGCCCACGGCGGATGCCGCGAGGAAGCCGATGGACGGGGAACCGGGGATACGCATGCCGACACCTTCCTGGGGAACGTGCATATCGTGTCACGCGAGAGCCGCACACTCCGTATCCACCCCGGCGTTGCGAGCGCTCTCAGTGCGCGTAGGTGCCCATCAGCGTGGCGCGCGCCAACGAGTGCGCCGTCAGATGAAAGCCCACGACGGCATTCGTCGTGTCGGGGCCGAGTCCCAACGAGTCCGTGTCGAGAGCATGAACGACCACGTAGTAGCGGTGGGGCATGTCGCCCGGAGGCGGACCCGCCCCCCCGAATCCCTGGTCGCCGTAGTCGTTGCGCATCTGTACGGCGCCGCTGGGCAGCCGCGTGCCGTCGGCGTTCCCCGCGCCCGCGGGCAACTCGGTCACGTCTGCAGGGATGTCGACGACCTGCCAGTGCCACCACCCACTGCCCGTGGGGGCATCGGGGTCGAACATGGTGACGGCGAACGACTTCGTCTCGGGAGGGAAACCCGACCACGACAGATGGGGGGACACGTTGCTGCCACCGGCGCTGTGATGGACCTGATCCAGCCCGAGTGCCTCACCGGCGACGACGTCATCACTCACGACAGTGAAGGCAGCCCGAGGGGGTAGATGGTCATAGGGGTCCGGCGGCGCTGTCCGCTCGAGGCTCATTAGGGCTCCTCCCTACCGGTGACGCATGAACGCTAACACTCTCGGGCATGGTGATCAGGCGCGACCGAGGCGAACGGGGACCTCCTCTCGCCCGCCAGGACAACGAGGTGATCGGCCCGGGCGACTACCCTGGGGTCGTGACTGCCCCCCCGGTTCACCGCCGCCGATCCCCCTCGCCCCTGCCCGAGGTCGCGCCCCGTGTCCTCTTACCCGGCGGTACCCCCGAATGGGGTTGCTACCGGGGAATCCCGACGACGATCGACTACGGCCGTCTGGCCTCACCCCATCACCGCGACCGTGTTCAGCGCTTCCTGAAGCACAAGCGCTGGATGTATGTATTCGCGTCGACCGATGCCTTGGTGGTGGTCGCCGCGATCGTGGACGCCGGACCGACGGGCACCGGCTTCGTCATGGTCACCGACCGTGAGTCTGGTCGCATCGTGGCGGACGCCAGCAGACCCGGTGGACTCGGGCCCCTCGCGTCCGTCAACGACCGACCCACCGACGGACACCGCAGTCACTACGCACTGCCCGGCACCCTGATGACGATCCGGGGGGAAGGCACCGCCCTGCGCCTTCGGGCCACGTTGCAGGCGCTGCCTTTCCTCCCGGGGCTCAGCGATCCGTGGATCGATCTCGACCTGAGCCTCGAGTCCGTGGTGGACGGCGGCATCACCGCAGTCAGCGAGATCCGGCAGTCCCGCCCCATGGTGACCACGACGGTGAAGAACGCCGCCCTGGCCACTTCCGGGCAACTCACTCTGCGCGCCGACGGTGTGCAACGGGAGTTCGATCTGTCCGACGGATGGGGGGGCTTCGACTACACGAGTGGCTATCTCCCCCGGCACACCGCCTGGCGCTGGGCATTCGGCACCTACGCCCTGCCCGACGGCCGGACCCTCGGGTTCAACCTCGTCAGCGGCTTCACGGGGATCGGGGATGACGCCGTCGAGAATGTGGTGTGGATCGACGGCCACCCCCACCCGCTCGACTCCCGCGCACGCATCGACTTCCAGGATGGTGACCCCGCGTCGCCATGGCGCGTGACGACCGCCGACGGCGCGGTCGACCTGGTCTTCGAACCGTTGGCCATCCATCGCGAGAGGGTCAACCTCGGGGCCGTCCGGAGCAGTTTCCTACAGCCCACCGGGCACTTCCGCGGCACCATCACCGCTGCGGGGCGGCGGATCGCCGTCGAGCGTCTTCCCGGCGTCGTCGAGGACCAGGACGTGGTGTGGTGAACCTCGAACCGCTCGTGATCTCCGCGCCGTTCGGCAACTACATCCAGCCCGCGGGGACCACCCCGACCCTCGGGACGTTCACGGCCCTGCGTCGGGGTGGGCGTCCGGCCGCATTCGGCAGGGCGGTCCTCACCATGCGCTACTACCGGCGCCTCCAAGCCTGGGTCAACCGCATCGGCCTGCGCAACCCCGGGATCGAGTCGGTCGTGAAACGACCGCCACATGGTCGACCACTCGCAGAAGCCATCGTGTCAGTGCACGGTTTCACCGATGACGAGTGGTGGCTCCTCCTGAACCGGATCACGGCTCTGGCACCGCTCGCGGTGGAGCTGAACATCAGCTGCCCGAACGTGGGGGAACTGTCATGGCCCGCGGACCTCTTCCGACGCGCGGTCGACACCGGGACACCGGTGATCGTCAAGGTCCCACCCATCCGCTACGAGGCGATGGCCGAGTCGGCAGTGGGGGCGGGGGTTTCCTGGCTCCACGCCACGAACACTCTGCCGGTTGCCAAGGGTGGGATGAGTGGGGCGCCCCTGAAGCCACTCGCCCTGGATGCAGTCCAGAAGCTGCGAGCCACCTTCGGACCCGCGGTCGGAATCATCGGTGGGGGCGGAATCCGCTGCCCCGGCGACATTGCCGAGTACGCCCACGCTGGGGCCGACCGGTTCGCGGTGGGCACCTACGCCATCCGCCCCGGCGCCGTACGTCACGATGCATGGGTCGCAGATATCCGGAGTGCCGCACGACGACGGGCCTCCACGCGGGACCTCGCGAGCTCCTGACGCGTCCTGGGCTCCGGTTCATCCGGGAACCCCGGAATATGGTTGGACTCACCCTCGCGTGCGGATTTATCGTGTACTCCTCGGAAGTCGGAAATGAGATCCCATGAGTACAGATCGTCGTCGCATTGCAGGCATCGCAATGGCCACCGGGCTGGTCTCGGGTGGATTGCTACTGACAGCCGTGAATCCGACGTCCAGTACGGCCGACGTAACCGATAGCCTCAAGAACGTCCACCTGGAGATACGCAACGACACACCGCTTCGCTGCCGCTTCTTCCAGACATATCCCCGAGGTCTGGGCAACGTGGTCCCGACGGAGATCCTGCCGGGAGCGTCCAAGGACTTCTTCAGCTACCACCAGACCAAGGACAAATTTGGTGAGAAACTCCTGCCGAAGTTGACCTACTCCTCGCAGGGCGGCTGTGTTCCCTGGGGTGCGGGCGAAATCGACACCCTGGTCTCGGTCCAGAATCATCTCCTGGGCGCCCCGGACTGCACGGTGAGTGTCACCGGTCGGAGCATCTGGTCGACCCGGTCGCTGAGCGAGTTGGAGACCGTGACGGAGACCCTCGGCTTCTACCGGTTGAGCGACGGAAGAACCGGGTGGAGTGAGGTGAGTTGTCACCGCGGCGGGGACAGCGAGAACAAGCGTTTCACGGTGACGTATAAGGCGCACAGTCTGGCTGGTCGCATGTCCGTCGGCAACCGCGATCAACTTCAGTGCATCGATGCGCCCGGTGGCAGTGACGCCAATGGTCTTCGACTGAAGTCA
>CAIWTL010000625.1 GCA_903915555.1 uncultured Micrococcales bacterium
CCTACGGGCGTGGTGTGGACACCACACGCATGCGGGAGATCCTCGGTTTCGTGCCGGAATACACGACCCGCGAGGCCTTCGACTCCTTCGTCCGGGCTCGCGGCCTGAATACCGTCCTCACCCCCGACCGCGTCGAGTCAGCGGAGCAGGCGCTGACAGCGGTCCTGACCTCGGGAGGCGCCCGTGCCTGACGCCCGGATCATCCCCATCGGCGGCACCGGCGACCCTGAGCAGCAGGCGTCCGCGGCCTCGCGACCGACCCGTGGACGGAGCGGATCCTCCCGCCGCACGACGCCTCCGGTCTCGGCGGCCGAGGGCCCGAGCGCCGGGTCCAGGACCGCGCGCGGCGCCTCGCCGGCCGACGGCGCTGCCGAAGCGGCGTCCGATGCCGGCTTCGAGCCGTTGCCCGGAAGCGACTACGAACGCCCGACCTGGGACGACCGTGTCGCCGGGGCGCTGGCCTTCCTGCGCCGCCGCATCACCGGTGACTACGAGGTCGACGAGTTCGGCTTCGACCCGGAGTTGCAGGAGCGGGTCCTCATGGCTCCGCTGCGGCCGCTGTACGAGAAGTGGTTCCGGGTCGAGACCCGGGGTCTGGAGAACGTGCCGGACACCGGTGGCGCGCTGGTCGTGGCGAACCACTCCGGCACGATCGCGCTCGACTCACTCATGACCCAGATCGCCCTGCTGGACCATCACCCGGCCCATCGGCACCTGCGCATGCTCGGGGCGGATCTCGTCTTCAAGACCCCCTTCGTCGGTGAGTTCGCCCGGAAGTCGGGGTCGACCCTGGCGTGCGCCCCGGACGCCGAGCGACTCATGACGAGCGGTGAACTCGTCGGGGTCTGGCCCGAGGGCTTCAAGGGTGTCGGCAAGCCGTTCAGCGAGCGGTACAAGTTGCAGCGCTTCGGGCGTGGTGGCTTCGTCGCCGCGGCGCTCAAGGCCCGCGTCCCCATCATCCCCACGGCCATCGTCGGCGCCGAGGAGACCTACCCGATGCTGGGTGACGCGCGGACCCTCGCCCGCCTGCTGGGGCTGCCGTACTTCCCGCTGACCCCGACCTTCCCCTGGCTGGGACCTCTCGGGATGGTCCCCCTGCCGAGCAAATGGATCATCATGTTCGGGGAGCCGATCCACACCGAGGATTTCCCGGAGGGGTCCGAGGAGGACCCGATGCTCGTGTTCAACCTCACCGACCAGGTCCGCGAGACGATCCAGCAGCAGATCTACCGGCTGCTGGTCCAGCGGCGGTCTGTCTTCTTCTGACCGTTGCGACCGGCTGCGAGGCCGGCCTGCGATGTCAGCCTCTCGCGGTGCAGAACCCGAAGTCCGAGCGGCTCGTCCCCGGAGTGATGCTCCGGGCCCACGTCGGCGGGCGTACGGTCACCATCGATCCGTTGCGCGACACCTCCCCGTTCCACGATGAGGTGAGCCTGGTCCCGGTCGGGAGGCCGAACGAGGCGGTGTAGTCGTCAGCCGTGACGTGCCCCGTGTTCCGTACCGTCAGGATCCGGCAGTCGCCGTCCTGCCACGACGTCGTCACCGATATCTGACCCTGGAGCACGGCAGCCGCCGGGGCGGCGGAGACCGAGATCCCCGGGGCTTGGGTCGGTGTCGGTGCGACCGTCTGACTCGGGGTGGGACTCGGCGTGGGAGAGCTCGGCGTGGGAGAGATGGTCGGCGTGGGAGTGGTGGTGGGTGCCGCCGGAGGGGCGGTTCCGGTGGTGCGCCAGGTCGCCACGGGCTCGGTCGGGGCCGGGCCGGACACGCACAGGCCTGTATCGGCGTAGGTGCGACCCGGGTCGGCCGTCGCCCATGACGGTGTGGCCACCGACAGACGCGTTCCCGACCGGCCGAACTGGCCGTTCCAGCTCGAGGTGACGGCCGCGTCGGACGGGAGCGTCACGTCGATTCGGGAGATGCCGATCCGCGCGCCGGTGGAGTTCTGCACCGTGAGTCGACCGCACCATCCGCC
>CAIWTL010000626.1 GCA_903915555.1 uncultured Micrococcales bacterium
GACGACGGCGCTGACCTCCGCGTAGACCTGGTCGCCACCGGCCAGCACCTGGTAGACCGACCACAACCACGCCACGGACGACCCGAGCGACACCAGCGTGTCCATCCCGACCGACCGATGCCGCAGGCCCTTCAGCGCCATCGAGTGGATCGGCCAGCCGCACCACCAGACGACCGGGGTCGCCAGGACGAGTCCCGCGAGGGGCGCCCAGGACTGCATGTGGAACCACGGCACCATGCCGAGGACCACCACCGCGAGGGTGAGGGGAACCGCCACGAGGAGCCGTCGACGCAGGGCCGTCTGCGCTCCATGCGATGCGTGGTCCGCGGCGTCGAACGCCGCCGGCTGACGCACCACGGCGCCGTAGCCGAGCGCCTCGATCGTCTGAACGACGTCGGCGACCCGGCCGACGCCGGGGTCGAGGTCGATCTGGGCGGTCCCGGTGGCGTAGTTGACCGAGGCCTGCGACACACCGTCGAGATGGGACACCTTCTTCTGGATGCGGGCAGCGCACGAGGCGCAACTCATCCCGTCGATGTCGAGATCAAGCTGGGGTGCGCTCATGCCCGCTGCAACGCCACGGGCCGCCCCACTATGCCCGGGACGCCGAGGATCCGGTCACAGGTGGGCCGCGGCGCGCGCCGCGATCATGCCTTCTTCGGCCGACGGATCCTGGGGAACAGGCCGCCCTGCGCCGCCAAGGAGCCGGCCCGGCCACCGCCCCGGCCCCGCAGGACATAGGCGAAGCCCACCGCAAGCAGCGCACCTGTGAAGGGGCCGAGGACGTACACCCAGTACGGACCCATGTCCCCGCCGATCAGGTTCGGTCCGAACGTTCGTGCCGAGTTCATCGAGGCTCCCGACAGCGGCGCTGCCCAGAGCCCGGCGAGCGCGATGTAACCACTCACCCCGATGGCGGCCACCACACTGACGCTCTGGGCTCCCGAGGCGGTCCCCAGGATCGTGGACACCAGGCCGAACGTCAGGAGCGCCTCGGTGGCACACGCCTGCCAGGCGGTCGTCCCGGAGCCGGGATAGGAACCGCCGTAGGAGGCGGAGACACCGACCAGCCACGTGAGAAGCAGTGCGGCGAGGGTGGCACCCACGAGCTGGGCCACGATGTAGCCGGGGACACGCTTCCAGGGGAAGTCCCCGCGCAGGGCGAACGCACAACTGACCCCCGGGTTCAGATGCGCGCCGCTCACCTTCCCCATGAACATGATCACGGCCAGGACGGTGAGCGCGGGAGCCACGACCGCCATGGCAAGCCCTACGGTGCCCGGGTACTTCTGGCCCACCATGGGCGCACCCGCCGCGGCGATCACCAGCAGGAAGGTCCCCACGAGCTCGCTGACGACACGCCGCCACTCCTGTCGGGGGTCGTCGAAGTCCTCGAGCCGCTGGGTGATCTCATGCTCGACGACACCGGCGATGACGTCCCGCAACTCCCTGTCGGACGCCTTGGACATCGTTTCCGAGAAACTGCTGTCGCCGCCCGTCGCCCCGGCGTGCTTGCCCTCGTGGTGCTCCCCCGCAGCGGGCTGCCCCGCGGCGGCTTTCGCCCCCTCGGTCCCGGGAGAGCTGGAATCGTCGTCCGCCATCCGGGTCAAACTACCTTCTGACCTTTGCCGAGCACGACGACGCCTCCGGGGCTCACCGTGTACTTGCTGCGGTCCGACTCGAGATCGACCCCGATCTGCGCACCGTCGGGGACCTCGACGTTCTTGTCCAGGATCACGCGGCGCAGTACGGCGTTGCGCCCGATCCGCACGCCGTCCATGATCACGCAGCCCTCGAGGTAGGCACCCTCCCGCACCACCACGTTGTGGGAGATGACGGACTGCCGCACGTGGGCGCCCGCGATGATGGAGCCGGCCCCCACCATCGAATCGTGGGCGTTGCCACCCTCGACGAACTTGGCCGGTGGCAGCGCCGGTGGGCTGGACAGGATCGGCCACTGCCGGTTGTAGAGGTTGAACACCGGGTGGACGCTCACGAGGTCCATGTGCGCATCGTGGTAGGCGTCCAGGGTCCCCACATCCCGCCAGTACGCATGGTCCCGTTCCGTGGAGCCGGGGACCACGTTGGCGTTGAAGTCGTACACGTAGGCGTCACCGGCGGCGGTCATCATCGGAATGATGTTCCCGCCCATGTCGTGCACCGAGCCCTCGTCCCCGGCGTCCTGCTTGAGTGCCTCGATCAGGGCATCCGTGCTGAACACGTAGTTGCCCATGGAGATGTAGGACTGCTCGGGGTTCCCGGGGATGCCGGGCGGGTCCGCGGGCTTCTCGAGGAACTGCTCGATGCGCAGTCCGTCGTCGGCCACTTCGATCACGCCGAACTGGTGCGCGTCCCGCCGCGGCATGGGGATGCCGGCGACGGTGACCCCGGCTCCCGTCGCGATGTGCTGATCGATCATCTGGCGGGGGTCCATGCGGTACACGTTGTCGGCGCCGAAGACCACGACGACCTCGGGCCGCTCGTCGTACACGAGGTTGAGGCTCTGATAGATGGCGTCGGCGCTCCCGGTGTACCAGCGCGGCCCGAGCCGCTGCTGCGCGGGGACCGGAGTGACGTAATCACCGGTCATGTGGGACATCCGCCATGTCGTGGTGATGTGACGGTCCAGCGAGTGGGACTTGTACTGCGTGAGCACACAGATGCGGTGGATGTCGCCGTTGACGAGGTTGGACAGAACGAAGTCGATGAGCCGATAGGCACCCCCGAACGGCACAGCGGGCTTGGCGCGGTCCGCGGTGAGCGGCAGGAGGCGCTTGCCTTCTCCGCCGGCAAGGACGATTCCGAGAACATGGGGTCGGCTCACGCCCCCACAGTATCGGCGCGGACCCCGTCGAGGCATCCGGTCACGGCGGCCACTGGCGCGCCTCCCCGGTGCCGGCCGCCCTACGCTCTGCTGGCATGCGGATCGGCATCATGACACGCGAGTGGCCCCCGGACATCTACGGCGGTGCGGGGGTCCACGTCGAACACCTCGTCACCCAGCTGCGCCGGATGGCCGAGGTGGAGGTGATGTGTTTCGGGCAACCCCGCGCCGATGCACTCGCCCTGGACCCGCCGCAGGAACTCGCCGAGGCCAACTTCGCCCTCCAGACCCTCGGCGTCGACCTGCTCATGGCCGACGCATCCGGCGGACTGGACGTCATGCACTCCCACACCTGGTACGCCAACATGGGCGGCCACCTCGCCGGACTGCTGCAGGGTGCGCCCCATGTCATCACCGCCCACTCCCTCGAGCCGCGTCGGCCGTGGAAGGAGGAGCAGCTCGGTGGCGGCTACCGCATCTCGTCCTGGGTGGAGCGTGCGGCCTACCGCGAGGCGGCAGCCATCATCGCCGTGAGCGCAGGGATGCGGGACGACGTCCTGGACTGCTATCCCTTCGTGGACCCCGCCCGCGTGCACGTGGTGCACAACGGCATCGACACCGATTTCTACCGGCCCACCGCCGACACGGACGCCCTGCTCGCCCATGGCGTGGACCCCGCCGAGCCGTTCGCCCTGTTCGTGGGCCGTATCACCCGGCAGAAGGGACTCCCCCATCTCCTGCGTGCGGCCGAGCAGTTCGCCCCCGAGGTGCGTCTGGTGCTGTGCGCCTCGTCACCGGACACCCCGGAACTGGGGCAGGAGGTGACGGACCAGGTGGCGGCCCTGCGCGCCGCGCGGGGCGCGGACTCCGTGGTGTGGATCGAGGAGCAGTTGTCACGTCCTGAGGTGGTGCAGTTCTACACCGCGGCCGACGTCTTCGTGTGCCCGTCGGTGTACGAGCCCCAGGGCATCGTGAATCTCGAGGCCATGGCCTGCGAGACGGCGGTGGTGGCGAGTGACGTCGGTGGGATTCCCGAGGTCGTCACACCGGGCACGGGACTGCTCGTCCACTACGACGAGTCCGACCCCGCGGCCTTCGAGACGGCTCTCGCGACCGAAGTGAACCGGGTGGTCGCCGACCCGGATCTCGCGCAGTCCCTCGGAGTGGCCGGCCGGCGGCGCGCCGTCGACGACTTCGGGTGGGAGGCCATCGCTCGGCGGACCATGGACGTCTACGACATCGCCCTCGGGACAGACCGACCCTGAGCCCGACTGGGGCTCGATCCCCCGTCAGCGGTGAGCGGCCTCGTACTGCGCGACAACATCGGCGCTGATGCGGCCGCGAGCGCTGACCGGGACTCCGTTCGCCTCGGCCCACGCGCGGATCTCCCCGGCGTTTCCGGTCGGCCGCGCACCCGATCGGCCTGTCGACCGGCGCGGACGGGACGCCTTGCGTCCCGCCTCCACGTAGGGCTGGAGGGCATGGCGCAGTTTGTCGGCGTTGCGTGCGCTCAGATCGATCTCGTAGGCGACACCGTCGAGGGCGAAGGAGACGGTTTCGTCGGCGCCGCCGCCGGAGAGGTCGTCTTCGAGGACAACCTGGATCTTGCGTGCCATGGTGCGGATTCCTCCAGGAGAAGTGGCGTGTTCCCCGCATGAGGAACGGTAATGGAGATCGGGACCAATATGGTGAATCCGGGGAAATATCACAGCCGGAGAATCATGCGGACATTTCCCAGCGTGTTCGGTTTCACGCGCTCGAGATCGAGGAACTCGGCCACACCTTCGTCCTCGGACTGGAGCAGTTCGGCGTAGATGTCCGGCGACACGGCAGGATCGGACAACTCCACGAAACCGAATCGGAGGAAGAAGTCCTGTTCGAAAGTCAGGCAGAAGATGCGGGAGACCCCCAGGGCCCGACCTCGTTCGATGAGCAGGTCGAGGATCTGCCGGCCGATCCCGTTGCCGGTCATCTCGGGGTCGACCGCCAGTGTGCGGATCTCGGCCAGGTCCTCCCACATGACGTGCAGCGCGCCACAGCCGACGGGGCGCCCCGCCACCTCCGCGACCACGAACTCCTGCACATCCTCGAAGAGCGTCACGGTGGCCTTGCTCAGCAGGCGGCGGTCGGGGGCGTAGAGGTCGACGAGACGGCGGATCGCGGCGACGTCCTGAGTGCGGGCGGGACGGATTTCGACGTTCACAGCGGCTTCACGAGGGGGAACAGGATGGTGTCGCGGATACCGAGTCCGGTCAGGGCCATGAGGAGGCGGTCGATGCCCATACCCACCCCCGCGGACGGCGGCATCCCGTGCTCCAGTGCGGCGAGGAAATCCTCGTCGAGAGGCATCGCCTCGGCGTCGCCGCGCGCAGCGAGCGCCGCCTGCGCCTGCAGCCGCTCGCGCTGGATGACCGGGTCGACCAGTTCGGAGTAACCGGTCGCCAGCTCGAAGCCGTCCACGTACAGGTCCCACTTCTCCACCACCCCCGCGTCGGTGCGGTGGTCGCGGGTCAGCGGCGACGTGTCGACGGGGTAGTCCTTGACGAAGGTCGGTCCGGTGAACGTGGGGACGACGTGATGCTCGAACAGTTCCTCGACCACGCGTCCCGGCACCCACGCCGGATCGACGTCGATGCCCACCGCTACGCACAACTCCACGAGTTCGGACAGCGGCGTCGTGGGGGTGATGTCCCGGCCCACCGCCGCCGACACCGACGGATACAACGCGATGGTGGTCCAAGGCCCGGACAGATCGTGGACGGTCCCGTCGACATGGGTGACGACCAGACCACCGCAGACCGCCTGCGCGGCCTCTTGGACCAGCTCTCGGGTGAGCCGCGCGCCGTCGTCGTAGTCCGCATATGCCTCGTAGAACTCGAGCATCCCGAATTCCGGGGAATGCGTCGAGTCGGCGCCTTCATTCCGGAAATTGCGGTTGATGTCGAAGACCTTTTCGATACCCCCGACAACGCATCTCTTGAGGAACAGTTCCGGGGCGATCCGCAGGAACAGGTCGATGTCGTAGGCATTCATGTGAGTAACGAAAGGTCGCGCCGAGGCGCCCCCCTGCAGTGTCTGGAGAATGGGGGTCTCGACTTCGAGGAATCCGCGGTCGGTGAGAGACGTACGCAGGCTCGCGAGCGCGGTGATGCGCTGCCGGGCGATGGTCCGCGCCTCATCCCGCATGATCAGATCGACGTAACGCTGTCGGACGCGGGTCTCCTCCGACAGAGGCTTGTGTGCGACGGGCAGCGGCCGGAGGGACTTGGCGGCGAAGCCCCACTCCGTGGCGAAGACACTGAGCTCCCCCCGCTTCGAGGCGCCGACCTCACCGCGGACCCAGACATGGTCACCGAGGTCGACCAGGTGTTTCCACTCATCGAGGGCGTCCTCGCCGACCCGGTCGAGACTCAGCATCGCCTGCACTGCGGTGCCCGCCCCCGACCGCAGACTGGCGAAGCACAGTTTGCCGGTGTTGCGGATGAACAGCACGCGCCCTGCGACGACCACCTCGACACCGGTCATCTCGCCGGCGGGGACCTCGGGGAACTGTTCGCGGACCTGCTCGATCGTGTGGGTCACCGGCACACGCACGGGGTAGGCGTCCCTGCCGGACTCCAGCACGGCCCGCCGCTTGTCGCGGCGGATCTGCATCTGTTCGGGAAGATCGCTGATGGCGTCGTCGGTCACCGGGGGAGTTTACCGCCGCGCCCCGCAGGCCCCGGCGACCTGCCTGGCGGGACGGTGTGGTCAGGGACGGTTGCGGTCGAAGACGAGGCGAAGCCCGTGGAGCGTGAGGAAGGGGTCGTGGTCGGTGATCGTCTCGGACTCGGCGACGACGATCTCGGCGAGTCCGCCGGTGGCCACGACCGCTTCCACCTCGCCGAGTTCCGCGACGATGCGTCGCACAAGTCCGTCGACCTGGCCCGCGAAGCCGTAGAGGGCTCCCGACTGCAGAGCCTCGACCGTGTTTCGCCCGATCGCGGACCGCGGCCTGATCAGTTCCACCTTCCGCAACTGCGCGGCCCGCGCGGCGAGGGCGTCCAGTGAGATCTGGATTCCCGGCGCGAGCGCACCACCCAGGAACTCGCCGCGGGAGCTGACGACGTCCAGGTTGGTGGAGGTTCCGAAGTCGACGACTATCGCAGGGCCGCCGTACCGCTCGAACACCGCGAGAGTGTTGACGATGCGGTCGGCGCCGACCTCCCGCGGGTTGTCCGTGACGACGGGGACACCGGTCTTCACCCCGGGTTCCACGATCACGGTGTCGACGGCCGAGAAGTAGCGGTCGAGCATGAGCCGCATCTCGTGGAGGACGGCAGGGACCGTCGAGCACAGGGAGATCCCGGTGAGGGCGGGCTGACCGGCGAGGAGACCGCGGAAGGTCAGGATCATCTCGTCGGCCGTCGTGTTGGCATCGGTCTTGATCCGCCATGACTGGACCAGGTCGGGGCCGTCGAAGAGGCCCAGGACCGTGTTGGTGTTCCCGACGTCGATGGTGAGCAACATCGTCATCCCTCGAGATCCGCGCCGATGTCCAGGACCGGGGCGGAGTGGGTGAGTGCCCCCACCGCCAGATAGTCCACGCCCGTCGCTCCCACCTCGCGGGCCACATCGAGGGTCAGTCCCCCGGAGGCCTCCAACTCGGCGCGACCGGCGGTCAGCCGGACCGCCTCCCGCATCTGGTCGGTCGTGAAGTTGTCCAGCAGGACGAGGTCGGCGCCGGCGTCGAGGACCGCCGCGAGTTGCTCGAGGGAATCGACCTCCACCTCCAACGTGATGCCGGGCGCGGCGGCCCTCACCGCGTCGAACGCCTCGACGACGCCGCCGGCCGCGACGATGTGGTTGTCCTTCACCAAGGCCGCATCGGACAGGGACATACGGTGGTTGACGCCCCCGCCGCAGCGCACTGCGTACTTCTCCAGCACCCGCAGCCCGGGGGTCGTCTTGCGGGTGTCCCGCACGCGCGCACCAGTGCCCTCGAGGGCCTCGACCCAGCGGTGGGTCGCGGTCGCGACTCCCGACAGGTGGCACAGGAGGTTGAGCGCGGTGCGCTCGCCGAGGAGGAGGTCGGCGGTCCGTCCCCGGGCGGTCACGACGACATCGCCCTTCACGACCGGGGCGCCGTCGGCAGCGACGACCGCAGTGGTGATGTCCGCCCCGCCGACGACCTCGAACACACCGGCGGCCAGCGGACCACCGGCGATGACGCCGGACGCTCGGGCGACGAGGTCCAGTCGCGACCGGTGGTCGGGTGCGACGGTCGATGTCGTGGTGACGTCCGTCCCCCCGGCCAGGTCCTCGTCGAGGGCCGCCACGATCAGGCGCTGCATGTCACCGGGGTCGAGGCCCGCCTCGACGAGGAGTCGGATGGTCTCCTGCCCGAGGGGGTACCAGTCAGTCATTCCAGGCCTCCCAATGAGGGGTGTGCAGGGGCGTCTTCTCGGTGACGAGTCGATCACCGACCAGGCGCGTCGACTGATGCACGCGCCAGGCGTCGACCGCCTCCGGATAGTCCTCCCGCCAGTGGGATCCCCGAGTCTCGATGCGGTTGTACGCCTGGTGGTCGAGCAGCGACGCGACGACGGCGATGTTGGTGGTCTCCCAGTTCTCGGTGGCGGGATCGCCGGGGAACCGTTGCGGGAGCGACGCGATCTCGACGCCCGCTGCGCCTATCGATTCCGCGGATCTCAGCACCCCGACGCCGTCGGACATGGCCTGCTGGATCAGTGGTCGGGCTGCCGCGTCGACGACGCCTTCGACCCCACCCGACGTCACGGGGTCGCGACGCCCGGGCACCCCCTCGGCCAGGACCCCGGCGATGCGCTCCGCGAACACCAGCCCCTCGAGCAGGGAGTTGGACGCGAGCCGGTTGGCACCGTGGACACCGGTGCAGGCGGCTTCCCCGCAGGCGAACAGGCCTTTCAAGGAGGTGCGACCCGACAGGTCGGTCCGGACCCCGCCGCTGGCGTAGTGCTGGGCGGGGGCAACCGGGATCAGTTCGGTCACCGGGTCGACACCCAGTTCCCGGGAACGGGCGAGGATGGTGGGGAAGCGCTCCCGCCACACGTCGGCCCCCAGCGCCCGGCCGTCGAGCCAGACGTTGGAGGCGCCTGCCTCCCTCATCGTCCGCATGACGGCTTTGGCCACCACATCACGGGGCGCGAGTTCCGCCAGCGGGTGGACGTCGGGCATGAAGCGGCGGCCATGGGGGTCCAGCAGGAGCGCACCCTCTCCCCTCACCGCCTCCGAGATCAGCGGCTGCTGACCGCGGGCCGCCGGCCCGAGCCACATGACAGTGGGATGGAACTGGACGAACTCGAGGTCGGACATCACCGCGCCTGCCCGCGCCGCCATGGCCATGCCGTCACCGGTGGCCACGCGGGGGTTGGTCGTCGCAGCGAAGATCTGGCCCAGTCCGCCGGTGGCCAGGACCACCGCCGGCGCCAGGACAGCACCCACACCATCCCGCTGACCCTGTCCCATGACGTGGAGGGTGAGACCCTGCACAGCGCCGCGGTCGTCGCGCAGCAGGTCGAGGGCGAGCGCCTGCTCGTACAGGACGATGTCGC
>CAIWTL010000627.1 GCA_903915555.1 uncultured Micrococcales bacterium
GTAGTTCTGCCTCAGTCGCCACGGCGGGGCGGCTCCCTGTCTGGGCAGCAGATCCAGACTGCGCAGAACGTACCCGGCCTGGAGGTCGATGATCGGCGTCGCGCCCCCCTCGGGCGGTGCCACGGGCATCACGGTCGTGTATCCGTGCCGGTCCATGTACCGCAGGAGTCGGCAGGCGTACTGCGCGATGAGATCGGCTTTGAGGGTCCACGATGCGTTCGTGTAGCCGACCGTGAAGATGAAGTTGGGGACTCCCGACAGCATCGCTCCCTTGTAGGTGACCTCGTCGTGCATCCTGATCGGCCGGCCGTCCACCACCAGCTCGATGCCGCCGATCGGCAGGAGTGTCAGACCTGTCGCCAGGACCACGATGTCCGCGTCGATGGCGCGCCCGGAGGCGAGCCTCACGCCGTCCGGGGTGAAGGCGTCGATCGTGTCGGTGACGATGTCGGCATCCCCCGCGGCGAGGCTGTGGAAGAAGTCCCCGTCCGCGGCGAGACACAGCCGCTGGTCCCACGGCTCGTACTCGGGGGTCAGATGCGGGTCGTAGGGGAAATCAGGGGGAAGGATCTTCTCCTGCTCCGCGCGGATGTACTTCCGGACTCGTGCCGGCCAGCGTCTGCTTGCCATGAACAACCACTGCGACACGAGGACGTTGCGCCACTTGAGCAGTCCTGACGCGAGGCGTGGTGGGAGGTGGGACAGCGCGGCGTCGGCGATCGGGTCCTCAGACGGCAGCGGGAGCACGTGGGTGGGGGTGCGCTGGAGCATGGTGACATGCGCGGCGTCGGCGGCCAGCGCCGGGACAAGGGTGACGGCGGTGGCACCGCTGCCGACGACCACCACCCTCTTCCCCGAATGATCCAGGTCGGCCGGCCACGCCTGGGGGTGGACGATCACCCCCTCGAAGTCACCCATCCCCTCGAACTCGGGCGTGTATCCCGCGGAGTAGTCGTAGTAGCCGGTGCATCCATAGAGGAAGTCGCACGTGAGGGTGCTGCGCACCGGGGTGTCCCCGGACCCATCGGTGTGATCGATGGTCAGTACCCAGTGGGCGTCGGCGCCCACCCACTCCGCGCGGACCACTCGGCGGTCATAACGGATGCACCGGTCCACCCCGTACTTGGCGGCGGTCCGGCGGATGTAGTCCAGGATCCTGTCCCCGGCCGCGATGGACGCCGGATCCCGCCACGGCTCGAATCCGTATCCCAGCGTGAACATGTCCGAGTCCGACCGGACGCCGGGATAGCGGAAGAGGTCCCAGGTGCCCCCCGATCGGGCGCGCGACTCGAGCACGAGCACCTCACGATCGGGGAGGCGGCTCAGCAGCTGGCAGGCGGCCCCGATACCCGACAGGCCGGCTCCGATGACGACGATGTCGTGATGCTCCACGCCCTCCATGCCGCCATCCTGACCCACCCGCGGGCGCGATGCGAGGCCCCGGCCGGGCACGATGGGGACCATGGTCGAACTGTCTTTCGTCGAGTCCGGTCCTCGATGGGCCCCAGCCGTCCTGATCGGGTCCAGCCTGGGGACCGACCACCGCATGTGGGAGGGGACCGCCGCCGCCCTGTCGGACCGCTACCGCATCGTCGCCTTCGACTGGCGGGGACACGGCGGCTCACCGGCCGTCCCAGGCCCCTACCGGGTGGGCGACCTCGTCGGAGACGTGGTGGGGCTGGCGGACCACCTCGGGCTGGACACCTTCGCCTACGTCGGACTGTCGCTGGGCGGCTTCGTGGGACAGGCATTGGCCGCGCGTCATCCCGCGCGCCTCTCCGCGCTCGTGCTGTGCTGCACGAGCGCCTGGTTCGGCGACCCGGCCCCATGGCACGAGCGGGCCGCTCGGGTACGCACCGAGAACTCGACGCGGTGGTTGCGTGA
>CAIWTL010000628.1 GCA_903915555.1 uncultured Micrococcales bacterium
AACAGCCGAGGAATCGTTGTCCGCGCGGAGGGCCTGCTTGAGCCCGATCTCGCTCTGCCACGACCAGACTCCCACCTCCTTGCCCACCCCACCCTCGGCCATGGCCGGCCACTCGTAGTTGGTGACGGCCTGGGCGTAGCAGGCCATCGCCGACTGGATGGTGAGTCGCTCCGGACCCTTGAGGAAGCCTGCGGCCTCGAACAGGTTGTCGACCTTCCGGGCCTCCTCCTGGCTCGCCAGTTGCGCTCGTTGGTAGCCCCCGTAGACGGTCACGAGGGTGAAGGCCAGGAGAAGGACGGTGATCGAGACGATCGGACCGATCATGGTCTCGAGCTTGATGCCCTGGACCTCGGACTTGGCGTAGGGGCGGACCCAGCGGTTGGCGACCAGTCCGGCCAGCAGGGCGCTCGCGACCACGATGGCGATGATGATCGTGGTCTGGTCGACGGCGATTTCCACGGCTTCTCCCTGCGCTCCGTGCGTCACCCTAGCGGCGCTCGTGTGTCAGGCGAAGCTCACCCGGCGACGGAAGACGACCAGCATGGCCATCGCACACAGCAGTGCCAGAACTCCGGGAACCACCAGGCCGGCACGTGGCCCCCACTGGTCGGCCAGCCAACCGACGATCGGTGCCCCGACGGGGGTCGTGCCGAAGAAGACAGCCAGATACACGGCCATGACCCGACTGCGGTGTTCCTCCCCGCTGCGGGTCTGGAGGTAGGAGTTGGCGCCCGTCATCATCGTCAGCGCGCTGATGCCGCACAACGTCAGAGCAACGGCGAAGGTGATCGGTTCCGGCGCCAGTCCGGCTCCGACCGTGCAGATCCCCAGCGCGACGGCAGCCGCGCTGACGATCGTGAGGTTGGTGAAGCCGCGGCGCGCGGCCAGCAGCGATCCCGCCAGGGACCCGACCGCCATGACGGACGCGAGGACACCGAAAGCGATGGGCCCGGCGCCGAACTCCTGGGTCGACATCAATGCTGTCGTCATCTGGAAG
Source organism: uncultured Micrococcales bacterium (assembly GCA_903915555.1). Lineage (GTDB taxonomy): Bacteria > Actinomycetota > Actinomycetes > S36-B12 > CAIWTL01. The sequence goes on from CAIWTL010000628.1 coordinate 998, forward strand.
TTGAGGGCGAACATCGACACCAACCCGGCGAGGCAGATGACGAAGAGCAGATCGGGTTGGCTGCGGATGTGGCGCAGGCCGTCGAGGACTCCGCGGCCGCGCCCACGCGGCGCCAGTCGTTGGGACGTCTGCAGTCCCGAGGCGGCCCAGGCCATCGCGCAGAAGGCCGCTGCGCTCAGCACGAAGACCCATCCGGTGCCGGCGAAGGCGATCACCAACCCCGCCACGGCGGGTCCGGTCAGTCGTGCCAGGTTCAGTGATGCGCTGTTGAGCGAGACGGCGTTGACGACCTGATCCTGCGGCACGAGGTCCGAGACGATCGAGGCGCGGGCCGGTCCGTCGAGGGCTGAGATGACGCCCAGGACGGCGGCGGCGGCGATCAGGATGGACGGTGTGGCCAGTCCCAGCAGCGTGATGGCAGCCAGGGTCGCGGCCTGGACCGCGAGGGCTGCGTGGGTCGCCGTGAGGAGGGTGCGCCGGTCCATCCGGTCGGCCAGCACGCCCGCCCATGGGCCGATGAGCAGGATGGGGAGGACCTGCAGGGCGGTGACCAGGGCCAACACCAGCGGATCAGCGGTGAGGGCGAGCACGAGCCA
>CAIWTL010000629.1 GCA_903915555.1 uncultured Micrococcales bacterium
GTACCCGCCGAGCGGAAGGTCACGCCCGTCCCCACCATCGCCGTCGTCGGCGCCAGTGACAGATCCACCGTCGTTCGCTCGGCGGTCGGAGCCGCCGGTCGCGCCGCGGCCGGCGCCAGGGGCACGGTGAGTGCCGCGCCGACGATCAGTGCGGTGGGGACGAGCAAATACCTCATGACTCCGGAGTACGCCTGCGGCTACGCGGTGTGAAGGGTCGAACGACCCACTGCTTCGGGACCGTGGGCCCTCTGGTGGCCGACACCTGTGGCCTGGCGCAGCGATGCGGCGTATACCGGAATCATGGGCAGCACGCTTTCGGGCGGCGCCGTGATCGACGTCCGTCATCTCCGCAAGACCTTCGGGCGCACCGTCGCCCTCGCCGACGTGGATCTTCGGGTGCAACCGGGCGAGATCCACGCCTTCCTGGGACCCAACGGGGCCGGGAAGACCACGACTCTGCGGCTGCTCCTGGGGTTGCTCCGCAGTGACGGCGGCACCATGTCGGTCCTCGGCCTGGATCCGTGGCGCGATGTCGCTGCCCTGCACCGCCAACTCGCCTATGTCCCCGGCGACGTGTCGCTGTGGCCCAATCTGACCGGCGGTGAGGTCATCCACCTGCTGGCGCGGCTGCGCGGTGGTGTCGACCAGCAGCGAGTCGACGAACTGGTCCAGCGGTTCGACCTCGACCCCACACAGAAAGGGCGCTCGTACTCGAAGGGCAACCGTCAGAAGGTCGCCCTCATCTCGGCACTCGCCAGCGATGTGGAGTTGTATCTGCTCGACGAGCCCACCTCCGGCTTGGATCCCTTGAAGGAAGCCGAGTTCCGTGAGTGCGTGCGCGATCTGCGTGACCGCGGCAGCTCGGTCCTGCTCAGTTCCCACATCCTCAGCGAGGCTGAAGCGGTCAGCGACCGGGTCAGCATCATCCGCAACGGGGTGATCGTGGAATCCGGATCGCTGGAGCACCTGCGGCGGCTGTCGCGCACTTCGGTGCGCGCGACGCTGCGCCATCGGCCGCCCGCCCTGACGGATATGCCCGGAGTACACGACCTGAGCGTGTCCCACGACTCTGTGTCTGCCCAGGTCGAGCCAGCCGCCATGCCGGGATTCATGGCCGCATTGGCGTCGGCGGGCATCGCGGAACTCGTCAGTAAGCCGCCCACCCTCGAGGAGTTGTTCCTCGAGCACTACGAAGCGGGTGCAGCATGACGATCACCGCCCCACCCCGCGACCGCGCGACTCCGGTGGCCCGCACCGCCGGCCCCCTGCACGGGACCGGCACCCTCGTCCGACTGGCTGTGCGTCGCGACCGGGTTCTGCTGCCGATCTGGATCCTGGCCTTCGCCGCGATGGCGGCCTTCAGTGTCGCGGCCACCCGTGACCTGTATCCCGACGAGCAGTCGCTGGTCGCCGCATCCGACGTCATCAACGCCACTGCCGCACTGGTGGCGCTCTACGGCAAGATCTATGTCCCGACGTCGCTGGGAGCGGTGTCCCTGATCAAGATGACCGCGTTCGGGGCGGCGCTGGTCGCTGTGCTCTTCGTATTCCTGGTCGTCCGCCACACCCGGTCGGAGGAGGAGACCGGTCGTCTCGAGTTGGTGTCCGCCGGAGCGGTCGGACGCGACGCACCCCTGGCCGCGGCCCTGCTCGTCGGGGTGGGCGCGGGAGTCGCCCTGGGCCTGATCACAGCGGCCGGCCTGGTGGCGGTGGGTCTCCCCCTCGCGGGAAGCGTCGCGTTCGGGCTGGCGTGGGCAGCGAGTGCGCTCGTCTTCACCGCCGTCGGGGCCGTTGCAGCACAGATCACGACCTCCGCGCGGGGCGCCCTGGGACTTGGCCTGGCGACGGTGGCGGTGGCCTACGCCCTGCGGGCGATCGGCGACCTCGCCGCCGGTGACCCCGGTGTCCTGTCGTGGCTGTCCCCCATCGGGTGGAGCCAGCAGGTCCGCCCCTTCGCAGGGGACCGGTGGTGGGTCCTCGCTGTTCCGGTCGCCGCGGCCGCGGCGGGGGCGGTCGTGGCATTCATCCTGCGCTCCCATCGGGACCTCGGTTCCGGATACCTGCCCGAACGTGTCGGACCGGCTGTGGGTCGCGTGGGTGGCGTGACTGCCCTGGCCTGGCGCCTGCAGCGGGGAACCTTGGTGGGGTGGCTGGTGGTCGCCGGGCTCTTCGGAGCCGCCCTCGGTTCGGTGGCCCACAACGTCACCGGATTCTTCGACAGTCCCCAGATGCGGCAGTACCTCGTCCTGCTCGGTGGTGAGCAGGCGCTCACCGACGCGTTCCTCGCCGCGGAAGTCGCAATCATGGGAGTCATCGTGGCGGCGTATGGCA
>CAIWTL010000630.1 GCA_903915555.1 uncultured Micrococcales bacterium
GCCGAGAGGGCGTCGGTGTTGCTGCTCCACCGGGAGCGCTCGCCCCACCGGGAGACGACGTAGCTCCGGATGTTGCCGGCACCGAGGAGACCCGTCCGCGCCGCCTCGATGGGCTAGACCGGTCGGTGCTTCTCGTACTTGCCGCGGAGCAGGCGATCGACGATATCGTCGAGCTGGGCGTTGGTGAGCACGTGGCTGGGATTCCGTTCGCTAGGCATTCCTTCGTCCTCCTTACTATCCAGTTATACCACACCGGTCAGGGGATTGCACGCCTGCCGTCAGAGCCCGAGCAGCCTGTTGTTATGCTCCTCGACGCTCCAGTCGTCCTTGATCCGCTGCAGGGCGTCGTGTGTGGATGCAGCCCTGAACATCTCGGCGAGGTTGGTGACCCCTCCTCCCTCATCGGCGAGGAAGACAAGGGTCTCATCGATGCGTCCATCGCTACGATTGACTTCGGAGATGAGGAGCCAGCAGCCGGGCTCGGGACTCACGTGGGTCCTGAAACCCTTGCCGTCCCCGAAGTCGACGGGCACCATGTAGCTGATGATCCGCAGGTTCTCCGTCGGCATCAGGAGGTCCACTCGACGGGGGTCTTCTGACCGTGGCTCACCCACTCGACCCGCCCATCGAGGCGCTTGATGTAGGCGTAGTCCTCGGCGCAGTAGGGCCAGTCGGTCTCGGCCTTGATGGGCTTGTCGTTGTAGATCTCATGGTCACCCGTCGTGGAGAGGAAGCGGATCCCACCACATTGGAGCGCGCGGCTCACGAGGATGACGACATCGGCGTGGTACATCCCCCTGAGGATCGGCATCTGGTGCTCAGGGATGCCATCGTAGTGGCAGTAGACCCCGACGTATCCACCGTCCGCGGTCTCGTAGCCGATCGTTGAGCGGGTTGCCATGTGTCCCTCCTCAGGAGACGTAGAAGTTGTCGAGCGCGTTGCCGATGTTCTTGACGTTCCGGGCGATGTGAATGATGTCGTTGATCGTGTCAGTGCCGTCGAGGGGCCTCATCTCACTGACAGCGTGGATGAACATGTAGAGCTGATCGTTCTCCAGGCTCGCCACGAGCGCCAGGAACTGCTTCGCCTCGAGCTCGGCGGCCTGCTCGAGAAGTCGGATGGTCTCAGTCATTCCTTCCTCCTGTTTACTATCCAGTTATACCATGGCCTGCCGCCGGTTGCACGGGAACCACGCTGCTGCGGTGGATCAACCGGACACCGAGGGTTGGGTGCATCACCCTGATGAACTTGTACTTCGACCGCCCGAGGAACATGAGGAGGTCCCCTGGACGGGCGTCGTGCTCGTCCCTGATCTGGAGCTCATCGAACCAGAGTGTGGACTTGACCCAGACGGTGATGAGATCACCGGGTTCAAACTTCATCGACGCGCTCCCACAGCACGCAGTGGTCGGAGATCCAACCAGCTCCACCCTCCCAGATCACGTGACTCTCACCGCCGGCGGGTCCCCGTTGCCTCTTCACGACGAGGAGGAGCGTGTCCGGGGGATCACACGGGACGGTGTGTGGATGGTCCCCGTCGACCGCCAGAGCTCACCGACCTTCGGATTCATCGACCACCTCCAAGATTTCCTTGTCGAATTCCTTGAGACCAATCTCTGGGATGAGGACGCGGGCCGTTCCGTAGATGGGCAGCTCCGTCACGAGGGCGAGTTTGCCGTGGTACTCAACCGCCCAGTCCATGTGGATCCTGACGAGATCACCCGGCTTCATCGACAGGCTCCAGAGCATCATGGTAGACCGTCTTGACCTCGCCGTCGGCGCAGAGGATCTCCCAGTGCTGGGAGTCAACCTTCCGCAGGATCAGGGCGAGACCGAAGTCTGGACTGACGATCCGCCTGACGAGATCACCGGGCTTCATTGGACGCCTTCACGAATCCGCCGGGGACCCAGAGTGCCATGCCCTGGACGAGGACCTTGACGTGGACCCGTTTGGCCGCGTGGTCGAGGATGTCCACATCGACCACCAGCGCGGGTGTTCCATGCGTGATGGTCTCTGTGCAGTTGAGACCCCCGACGGTGCGGGTTCCGAAGATGGGACGACTGGGATCGCCCATGATGAAGACGAGATCACCGGGATGCATTGAGGATCTCCAGGTTCAAGGTCGGGATGTCCTCGAAGCGTTCCTCACCGACAAGGATGTTCCACCCGATCGAGGACTGCCCAACAACAACTCCGACAGCACCCTCGGGGACGCCATCCGGCAGGTAGTAAGAGTCCCCAAGAGACCATGGACGGATGATGGACACCGCCCTGACGAGGTCGCCTACCTTCATGCCTTCCTCCTACCTACAGCCACTATACCACGCCCCACCGGGGGGTGCATGCTTTCGGCCGGATGGGGTCGGCACATGCCTTATATATAGCGCCCCCTGCAGGCCCAGGAACCGGGCATGTCGAAGCCCCGGATTCGGCGAGGGCCGCGGGACTGGCGTGACAACCTGTCACCCGCTACCCCGGTTCCCGGGACAACTTGACACGCCGGGGTAGCGGGCCCGTGACAGGATGTCAGGAGCGCTCCTCAGCGTTCGTGGATCAGCGATGTCTTCATCTCCGGGGGATGAGGTGCCGGTCGCGGAGATGAGCCCCGGTCCTCGAGGATCCTGGCCCGGGCTCGGAGCTGCCCTGGCGCTCGGAGACCAGCGGTTCCCTTAGACTCGGCCCATTGTCAATGAAAGGGAGACGGGGCTCGGAATGGGAGGTGCTACCCTCGGAGGGCCCGGGCGGCGGGGAGCCGCGGCGGTCCACAATGAAATATATGGCGGACGGTGAGGAAGTGCAGCGCCGGGAGAAAGAAAAATCATCCAGGAGAGGGGGAGACCCAGGGACAGGGAGCGCCCGGGGATGGGGGTGTGGGGAGCGCGCAGAGGGAGAGGGAATCCCGGGGATAGGGGTGATAC
>CAIWTL010000631.1 GCA_903915555.1 uncultured Micrococcales bacterium
ACGAGACGACCCTCGACCCGGTGGGTCGCGTCGTGGTGAGTTCACCCACCACCCACCGCACCTTCGCCGTCGTCAGTCCCGGCGCCCGCGATTCCGACGACGCCGGCGACTCCGGCCCCGTCGCACCGGTCCCGGGAACGGTCGCCGCCGTCGAAGTCAGCGCCGGGGAGGCCGTCAGCGCGGGGCAGACCCTCGTGATCCTCGAGGCGATGAAGATGGAGCACCGCATCGTCGCCGACGCCGATGCGGTCGTGGACCAGGTGCTGGTCTCACCGGGGCAGTCGGTCGATGCCCACCAGGTGCTCGTCACGTTCTCGGGGAGCCCCGATGAGTGACGGTGCCCGTGGGCGGCGACCGGTGCGCATCGCGAACTGCTCCGGCTTCTTCGGGGACCGGCTCTCCGCGGCTGCCGAGATGGTCGGCGGCGGTCCCATCGACGTCCTCACCGGGGACTGGCTCGCCGAGTTGACCATGCTCATCCTGGCCCGCCAGCGCATGAAGCACGGTCCCGGCAGCGGATACGCCCGGACCTTCCTCACCCAGATGAAGCAGGTGCTCCGGGAGTGCCTGGAGCGGGACATCAAGGTCGTCACCAACGCCGGGGGGCTCGACCCCGGAGGGCTCGCCGACGCGCTGCGGGAGTTCGCCGACGAGGCCGGTCTGGACCTGCGGATCGCCGTGGTCACCGGTGACGACCTCAGCACCCGGATGACCGATCTGGTGGCCGACGGCCAGTCGTTCACCAACCTCGACACCGGCGAGGCGTTCGCCGACCTCGGTGTCCCCGCACTCGCCGCCAACGCCTACCTCGGAGGTACCGGTATCACCGCCGCCCTCCGGGCGGGCGCCGACGTCGTGATCTGCGGCCGCGTCACCGATGCCGCCCTCGTCATCGGGTCGGCCGCGTGGTGGCACGACTGGGACTACGGCCGGGACCTCGACGAACTCGCCGGCGCCCTCGTCGCCGGCCACGTCATCGAGTGCGGCGCGCAGGCCACCGGTGGCAACTACTCCTTCTTCACCGACGTCCCCGATATGGCCGACCTGGGCTTCCCGATCGCCGAGGTCGCCGCCGACGGTGACAGCGTCATCACCAAACACCCCGGCACCGGTGGTCTCGTCAGCGTCGGCACCGTGACCGCGCAGCTCCTGTACGAGATCGGGCCCGCGCACTACGCGAACCCCGACGTCGTCGCCGACTTCACGGCGATCCGCCTGGCCCAGGTCGGTCGGGACCGGGTGCGCATCACCGGCAACCGCGGCTATCCCCCGCCCGACACCCTCAAGGTGTCGCTGAACTACCTCGGCGGTTTCCGGAACTCCATGACGCTCGTCCTCACCGGGATGCAGGTCGCGGAGAAGGCGGATCTGGCGCTGCGGCAGATCTGCGGGCTGGGCCTGGATGCCATCAGTGGCTCGCCGCGGGAACTGGCCGAGCGCAGCAGCCTGGCGGTGCGCGAGCTCGCCGTCGATCTGGTGGGAGGCGATCATCCCGATCCCGGCAGTATCGGTGAGGCGCAGTCCCGTCTCATCGTCACGGTCAAGGACCCCGATCCCGACAAGGTGGGGAAAGCCTTCACCGCTCCGGCCGTGGAGTCGGCGTTGGCCTCGTACCCCGGCATGTTCCCCACCGCCCCACCCGGTCCCGGCACGCCCTACGGGGTCTTCTGGCCGACCACCATCCCCCGGGACCTCATCGACATCCGCGTCGAGATCGATGGCTCACCGGTCGCGGACATCCCCTCCGTCGCCGTGCGCGGGGACGGGGTGGTCGCGTCGGACGACGGATGGCACGACGCTGTCCCCGCGGAACGGTTCGTGTGGCCGGAGCGCCACCTCGGCGCACCGTCCACGGATGCCCCCCTCGGCGTGCTCGCGGGGGCGCGCAGCGGCGACAAGGGCGGCTCGGCCAACGTGGGTCTGTGGATCCCCGACCCCGTCGAACCGGAAGCCGTCGCACTGGCCGCGGGGGAGGTCGACACCCTCGTCATCCCCGAGATCCGCACCGGTGAGGACGTCGCCGCCGTGTGGCACGACGAGTCGTCGCTGGAGGTGGACCCCGCCGCGGAGCTGCGTGCCGACGAGGGCTTCCGGTGGCTCGAGGCGATGGTGAGCGCACCTGGTGCCGTGAGCATGCTGGTCCCCGAGGCCGCGGACCTGCCCTACCGCCTGGTCGTGCTTCCCAACCTGCGCGCCGTCAACGTCGTGATCAACGGGCTGCTCGGCCGCGGCGTGAGTGAGAACTCCTCACTCGACCCGCAGGCCAAAGGGCTCGGCGAATACGTGCGGGCACGTGTCGTGCCGATCCCGCTGTCCCTGCTGGACGGTGGTGCCCCGTGACCGCGACCACCCGGGAACCCCGCACCGACCGCGGCAGGCGGACCCGCGACAGCCTCATCACCGCCGCCCGGACGGTCTTCGAGAGGCAGGGCTTCGCCGCCACCCGGATGGGCGACATCGCGGCGGAGGCCGGGGTGTCCCACGGCACCGTCTACACGTACTTCGACACCAAGGAGGACGTGCTCGAGGCCACCATGCAGCAGCTCGTCGACCAACTCCTGGAGTCCATCGACGGGGCGGATCTCACCGACCCCGTCGAACGGATCGCCAACGCCAACGAGCGCTACCTCACCTCGTTCGCCGACAACGCGCCGCTGCTGCGGGTCGTGGAGGAGGTCTCGGTCACCGACGTCCGGTTCTCGGCGATCCTCGACGAACTGCGCCGCACCCACCTGAAGCGCGTCACCGCACAGATCCGCCGCCAACAGCGGAAGGGTCGCGTGCACCCCGACCTCGACCCCCAGACCACGGCCGCCGCGCTGTGCGCGATGGTCGAGGGGTTCTCGCGGCACTGGACCGCATTCAGTTCCCCCGACGACCCCAACGGGCAGGCCACGCTCACGCTGCTGTGGCAGCGCTCGCTGGGCCTCACCCCGGACCCCAGCGGCTAGCCGCTCATCACCAGACCCGCCCACAACCGCAACCCCGGAGGAAACGATGGAATTCACCGCCGAACACGATCAGTTCCGCAAGGTCGTCCGCTCGTTCATCGAGTCGGAGATCAACCCGTACGTCGACCAGTGGGAGGCGGACCGCATCTTCCCCGCCCACGAACTGTTCCCGAAGCTGGCCGAGATCGGTGCGTTCGGTCTGGAGTACGACGAGGAGTACGGCGGCCAGGGAGCCGATCACTCCTACTCCCTCGTGCTCGCCGAGGAACTGGGTTACTCGACCAACTGCGCGGGTGTCCCGATGGCCATCGCGGTCCAGGCCAACATGGCGACCCCGTCGCTGCACAAGTTCGGCAGCCACGACCTGAAGATGAGGTACCTCAAGCCCGCGATGGAGGGCGAGATGGTCTGCTCGGTCGCGATCTCGGAACCCGACGCCGGCTCCGACGTCGCCGGTATCCGCACCAGGGCGGTGCGCGACGGCGAC
>CAIWTL010000632.1 GCA_903915555.1 uncultured Micrococcales bacterium
GCCGGGATGTCGGGGCCGGGAATGCTGACCTGCGTGACGGACCATCGGAAGTCCACGCGGTTCGCGTTCGGCTGACCCGACGCATCCACCCGCAACTGCATGCTCTGGGCGATCGAGGCCGGTGAGTCGGTGGGCTCGAGCGGGCCACCCGCCAAAGGTCCGTCAGCGGCGATGGCGGCGGGAGAGCAGAAGAGGACCAGCGCGACCGCGAGTGAGGTCCCGCGGGTCGCTCGGGACGTCACGAACGATGTCCTCGTCACTGGGGCCTCCCCGGCAGGATGTCGGCACCGGACACCGATGTCGCGGCCGGAGCAGCCTCGGCGACCGGCGCCGGGCCGGAGCTCTCCGTGGGTGGTGGAGTGGAGCGGCGCGCCTCCTCATAGACATCGTCATCGGGCAGGAAGGTGCGGCAGACCATCCCCGCGGCGAAGCCCAGCCCCAGCGGCAGGATCGTCTGGCCGATGGCGATGGGCAGACTGACGTTGAGGCTCTGCGGGTCGAGGTTGAACTTGAACGCGTAGACGGCCGTGACCGAACCGGACCCCAGGACGGCCGCGAGGAAGGCGGCTTGCCGACGGGTCCAGAACGTGAGCAGCGCCATCAGGATGACCGTGATGGTCGAACCCAGCGCCAGGCCTGTCGCGTTGTCGGTCATGACACCGGCCCCGATGACGAATCCCAGTGCCCCGATCAGCACACCGACCGTCAACCACACGGCACGGGTGAAGAACGCGCCACCGATGAGGAATGCCGTCACCAGACCGGCACCGACGGGCGCACTCGCGGTGAGAAGGGTCTCGGTGCCGCCGAGGTCACCCATCAGGCGGATCAGCCAGATACAGACGATGAACGCCAGGGCCAGTGCCCAGATGCGGATCATGCCGGTCCTTTCATTCGGTGGGCTCGGCACCCGGAGACACCCGTGGGCACCCGGCGCGAGCACAGCGCCTGAACAGTGCCACCCCGAGCGGTCGGGAGCGGGCGCTTTGACCATCTATTGAGGGCCTGCTCACCAAGAACTCGGAACTGACCTGTGGCTCACCCCAGATTCGGTAGGACCGACCCGTCGACGCCGCTCATCCGGGGGTCTGTCGACCGCACCTACGGCGACGGGCGGAAGAAGCATCCCCGGCCCATCCGAGGCCGCTCAGGGCGCGCCCGTGGGCCGTTGTCACGGCGTCAGAATCCGGTGCGCGGCATCGTCCAGCGCCTGCATGTCCACGGCGATGTCACCGGAGAACGGGGCGTACATGATCAATACGACACTGATCCCGATGGCCGAGACGAGCGCCCACCCGATCAGCAGGAAGGGCCCGTCGACCTTGGTGGCCACGATCCCCATCACCATCGACGACAGGGTGCCGGCGACCAGCAGCAGCCACAGCAATGCATCGGGCAACTGACGGCGCGCGATGGAGACCAGTTCCGCCTGGTTCTCGGCGATGGCAGCGGCGGCATCCATGGCCCGAGAGGCCCCTTCCCCGTCGACGGACCTGCTGATCGTCAGATTGTGCAGTTGACCCTGCAGGGCGTCGATATAGGTGAAACTCGGCATCCCGCGCAGATCCCGCGCGGCCAACCGGTCGACGTCCTGCGTCTGGACGGTCTCGAGGTACTTCTTCAGAGTCAGGCCGATCTCGGACGCCGCCTCCTTGTCCTGCATGTTCTCCGTGAGCCATGCCACCTCCTGGGCGGACGCGGCGACCTTCTCCACCGCCGACTGCGCGGCACTGATGGTGCCCCAGGTGATGGTGACCGAGAAGCCGATGAGGAACGCCATCGAGACCCCGACAGGCCCGTTCATGACATCCGCGAGGGTGATCAACTCCTCCTGGCGTCCGCAACTGGTCTTCACCCGGGCGCGTGGCCGCGACGTGGTGTTCTGGCAGGGTCCTCGGACTCGGAAGAAGTCGCGGCCCCGCGCCGCAGTCCCCCGCGGGGCTGCCGAGGGGGGTGAGTTGGCTGTGGCGGTGGACTCATATGAACGGTACGGGTACCGGTTCGCGGACCGGCGCGTGCACACCACCAAACGGGCACTGCCGGTCGGGGACTACGGCCTGATCGTGGACGAGCGGCTCGTCGCCGTCGTCGAGCGGAAGTCCGCGCAGGATCTGGTTTCGTCCTTGACCTCGGGGAAGCTGGCGTTCGCCATGGGCGAGTTGGCGGCGGTACCGCGGGCGGCCGTCGTGGTGGAGGACCGGTTCTCCGCCATCTTCTCGCTGGGATTCGTGCGCCCGTCACAGATCGCCGACTCGCTCGCCGAACTGCAGGTCCGATGGCCGGGGGTCCCCATCGTGTTCTGCGATACCCGGGCGATGGCCGAGGAATACACATACCGCTTCCTGGCCGCATCGCGGCAGTGGGCCGCTGACGACCAGGCATTGATGACCAGGCTGACACCCCGGGCATTCCACAACGCAAGCCGAGAGCAGCACCGGTCGCACCCGACCTCGACGTGTCGGCAGCGGAAGTGCGGGCGTGGGCCGCGCTGGCGGGTGTCACAGTATCCGCCAAGGGGCGGATCAGCGGCAGGGTCTTGGCCGCCTACCGCGCAGCCATGTCCCTGCCCGCGGACGACTGAGCCCCTGGGGGAGGGGCCGACCGATCAGCGGAAAGTCGTCTCTCCTGCGGCCGTCGTGACCCGCGTGCCCTTCTCACCGGCCATGATCCCGGGCAGGTCCTCCAACGCGCCGATCACGGCGACCTTCCCGGGATTGGCCCGCGCGAAATCGGCCGC
>CAIWTL010000633.1 GCA_903915555.1 uncultured Micrococcales bacterium
GGGGCGTCGCCGGTGAGGCGCAGCGGGATCGTGACCCCGTTCAGGGCATCGTCGAACGACAGCGTCACCTCTGACTCCACATCGGCACCGCGGCGGGGGCGCCGCGCACCGGCCCCACCACCGCCTCCGCCTCCGCGGTTGAAGAGCCCGCCGAAGATGTCACCGAGGTCCCCCGCGCCGGATCCGGCGCGACCGAACAGGTCGCTGAGAACGGGTCCGCCGCCGGCTCCCCCGCGTCCGCCACCGCCGGGGAAGCGGAAGCCGCCACTGCCGAACATGGAGCGCGCCTCGTCGTACTCCTTGCGCTTCTCCTCGTCACCGACGACCGAGTAAGCCTCGGAGACTTCCTTGAAGCGCTCCTCGGCCTTCTTGTCGTCGGGGTTCTTGTCGGGGTGGAGGTCGCGCGCGAGTTTGCGGTAGGCCTTCTTGATGTCAGCCGCCGAGGCGTCCTTCTTGACCCCGAGGGCCTTGTAGAAGTCCTTCGTCACCCAGTCCTGTGGGGTCATCGGTCACCTCCTCCGTGTTCTGTCGTTGTCGCCACTGTCATTCGGTCTCGTGTGGTCGGTGGATCATTCGGCGTCGGTCACACCGACGCGGGCGGGACGGATGACACGGTCCTTGACGCGGTACCCGACCTGATAGACGGCCGACACGGTGGGTTCCGTGACATCCGGGCTGGTGTCGGACGTCATGGCCTCGTGCACGTTGGGGTCGAAGACCTCCCCCACCTCGCCGTAGGACTCGACACCGTTCTTGGTCGCATAGGCCTCGATGGACTCCCCGACGGCTTTGAAGCCGCCTTCCAGTTCACCGTGCTCACGGGCGCGGCCGATGTCGTCGAGGACCGGGAGGATGTCGCCCATGAGGGCGGCGACGGTGACGTCGCGCTGCACATCGCGATCCCGGTCCACGCGCTTGCGGTAGTTGGCGTACTCGGCCGACAGCCGCTGCAGGTCCGCGGTGAGCTCATTGACGCGCTCGCTCTCCGCCACCAGTGGGTGGGGCTCCCCGGAAGCCGCCGTGTCACCTGACGGCGCGGGCGCCTCGGCACTCGGCCGCGCTTCGAAGGTCTCGGGGTCGATGCGCCGCTTGTCGCGGAACACCATCCCCTCGCGCTCCTCCTGCTCGGGGTCGGACTCCCCGGCAGGGGAGCCCTGCCGGGGAGTCTGGCCGAACGGACTGTCCGTCACTTGGCGCCGCCCTCGTCGGGATCATCGACGATCTCAGCCTCGACGACGTCGTCTTCGCCGTCGCCGCCACCGGTGTCCGCCTGCATCTGGTCGGCCTGCGCCTGCTGGTACAGCGATGCCCCGAGCGCCTGGCTCGCGGTCGCGACCTTGTCGATGGCCGACTTGATGGCGTCGGTGTCGCTGCCCTGGAGCGCCTGCTTGAGCTCCTCCAGGGGACCCTCGACGTTGCTCTTCGCGTCATCGGGGACCTTGTCGGCGTTCTCGGCGAGGAACTTCTCGGTCTGGTGGACCAGGGTGTCCGCGCTGTTGCGCACCTCCGCCTCGTCGCGCCGTTTGCGGTCCTCCTCGGCGTGCTCCTCGGCGTCGCGGGTCATGCGGTCGATCTCCTCCTTGGACAGCGCCGAGCCGCCCGTGATGGTCATCGACTGCTCCTTGCCCGTGCCCGTGTCCTTCGCGGAGACGTTGACGATGCCGTTGGCGTCGATGTCGAACGTCACCTCGATCTGGGGCAGCCCCTGCGGAGCCGGCGGCAGACCGGTCAGCTCGAAGGTCCCGAGTCGCTTGTTGAAGGCGGCCATCTCACGCTCGCCCTGGAAGACCTGGATCAGCACGGACGGCTGGTTGTTCTCGGCCGTGGTGAAGATCTCGGACTTCTTGGTCGGGATCGTCGTGTTGCGCTCGATGAGCTTGGTCATGATGCCGCCCTTGGTCTCGATACCCAGCGACAGTGGGGTCACGTCGAGCAGCAGGACGTCCTTGACCTCTCCCTTGAGGACGCCGGCCTGCAGCGCAGCACCGACCGCGACGACCTCGTCGGGGTTCACGCCCTTGTTGGGCTCCTTGCCCGTCATCTCCTTGACGAGTTCGGACACCGCGGGCATGCGTGTCGAACCACCCACGAGGATGACGCTGTCGATGTCCTTGACGTCGACACCGGCGTCCTTCAGCACCTGGTTGAACGGCGCCTTGGTGCGATCGAGCAGATCGGCCGTCAACTTCTCGAACTGGGCCCGAGTGAGGGTCTCGTCGAGGAACAGGGGGTTCTTGTCGGCATCCACCGTGATGTAGGGAAGGTTGATGGAGGTCTGCGTCGCGGACGACAGCTCGATCTTGGCCTTCTCGGCCGCCTCGCGCAGCCGCTGCATGGCCATCTTGTCCTTGGTCAGGTCGATACCGTGCGCGCTCTTGAACTGGTTGACCAGCCAGTCGACGACGGCCTGGTCCCAGTCATCGCCACCGAGGTGGTTGTCACCGCTGGTCGCCTTGACCTCCACGACACCGTCACCGATCTCGAGCAGGGACACGTCGAACGTGCCACCACCGAGGTCGAAGACCAGGATGGTCTGCTCCTTGTCGCCCTTGTTGAGGCCGTAGGCCAGTGCGGCAGCGGTCGGTTCGTTGATGATGCGCAGCACGTTGAGGCCCGCGATCTCACCGGCCTCCTTGGTCGCCTGACGCTGCGCGTCGTTGAAGTACGCGGGCACGGTGATGACGGCATCGGTCACGGTCTCGCCGAGGAAGGACTCCGCATCGCGCTTGAGCTTCTGGAGCACGCGCGCGCTGATCTCCTGCGAGTTGTACTTCTTGTCGTCGATCTCCTCGTTCCACGTCGTGCCCATGTGGCGCTTCACGGAGCGGATGGTGCGATCGGCGTTCTGGACGGCTTGGCGCTTGGCAACTTCGCCGACCAGCACCTCACCGTTCTTCGCGAACGCGACGACGGATGGCGTGGTCCGCGCACCCTCCGAGTTGGCGATGACCGTGGGGTCTCCGCCTTCGAGGACGCACACCACCGAGTTGGTGGTACCGAGGTCGATCCCTACGGGACGGCTCATGGATTCTCCTTTTGAGTGTTTCTGGCTGAGTGTTTCTGGCTCTCTGCCGGTTGGTCTGTCCGGGTGGCCGCCCCGCCTCAGGTGGCGAACCCCACGGAGGGGCACCACGATGGAGCGTGACGGACTCACGACATATAGTGCAACGGGCGCAGCTCCCTGTCCATTCCACAATCACTTAACTTGAGTCGTCCCGACTCACGTGATCTCCGTCACACACTCAGATCGTCGATTCCCGAGACCCCGCCGCATGGGGCGGGGTCTCGGCCGCGTACGGCCGGTTCGCCGGACTCCGCCCGCGACCGCCGCCTGTGGACAGGTTCCGCGGAGAGGCAAGATCCCGGCCCACGCTGTCCCCCATGAGTTCACCCACCTCGCGGGGCCTCGCCCTGGCCGATCATCAGGGGGGCGTCGTGACGCGCTCTCAGCTGTACACACTCGGGCTCACTCCGCGGACGCTGTCGCGTCGGGTGGGTGACGGCCTGTGGCTGCCCCACGGCCGTGACGTCCTGGTGCTCCGCGGGACCCCTGATGACCTCGCCACCCGCTCGCGTGTCGCCGGGCTCCGCCACCCCGGATCAGTCCTCACCGGCCCCTCGGCCGCCGCCCTCACCGGGGACGGGCCGTGGCGCGGGATCGACCTCGGCGACCATCCGTGGCTGGTCGGCCGACGCAACCAGACGCCCGCCGCACGGGTGCTCAGCCACCCGGGGATCGCCAGCGTCGGCGACGGACCGTGGCGGATCGCTGTCGCGAATGACGCGATCATCGACATGCTCCGATTCCTGCCCGTCGACGATGCCAGGAACCTGGGATTCACCGCCGTGCAGACCCGGGCGATCAGGCTGCGCGACCTGGCGATCGCGGCGGAACGACTGAACGGACTGGCCGGCATGCAGCAGTTGGCGGAGGTGCATCGCGATCTTGCCGACGGTGCCCACTCCTACGGCGAGCGCGAACTGCTGGTCCTCCTGCGGCAGGCGGGCCTGCGCGGCTGGGAGGCCAATGCGCGGGTCAGCCTGCCCGGCGGATACGTCGTCGTGGATGTCGCTTTCCGGCACTGGCGCCTCGCGATCGAGGTCGACGGGCGGGCCTTCCACACCGATCGTCGATCATTCCAGCGGGATCGCACCCGCCAGAACCGGCTGACGAACGCCGGGTGGACGGTGCTGCGTTACACCTGGGAGGACGTCACCCGACGCCCGGAGCGGGTCGTCGCGGAGATCGAGGCCGCGTGTTCGCGAGCAGCGTCCCACTGAGACGCCAGCCGTTCCCACCTCCCCGCCACCAGTGGCGGCCACCGGGGATCAGTCCCACGGTCTCGCTCGGCCGCCCCGGCGTGACACGCGGTCGGGGTCCCCCTAGGCTCACGTGGTGACTGCATGTGCTACCCCTCACCGCGGCCGGAAGTTGACTCTCGTGGCTGCAGCCACCCTCCTCCTGGGATCGGCGGGTGCGATCGGAGTCGCCCCCTCCGCCCAGGCGGGCACCTGCTCGAGCAAGACCGGCGGGAGCTCCAACACGCTCATCTGGACGGGGTCGGGCTACACCTGCGCGTACGTCGCCTCCAACGGCAACAACAAGATCGGTGCGTGGGCCACCGAGTCGTGGACGTCCAGCACGGCCAAGGGTTTCGAGAAGCGCTACAACTGCCAGAAGCAGAGCGGCGGCGTCACCGTCACCTACATCTACACCAACAGCGGCGGTACCAATATCGGGTCGTCGATCACCTACACCGCCTTCAACGGTGAGGACGGTTCGCGGCACTGGACCGGGGCCGTGTTGTGGAACACACCTGACGGGGGCAAGGCTGCCAGTAGCCAGTACAACAGTAGTTGCTCCGGCTACACCGTCTACTCCAACCTCGTCTACCTGAGCAAGGCCAGCATGACGGGCCCCACGAGCATCTCGCCCAACGCGAAGGCCTCCTACTCCGTCACGGTGACGAACCCCGACGGCGGGACCTCACCGGTCGGCAGCGTTGTCCTGTTCCAGCAGAAGGGGTCGTCGCAGAGCCCCGCCGGCAAGAACTGCGACGGCACCGCCAACGGCGGCACCGACCC
>CAIWTL010000634.1 GCA_903915555.1 uncultured Micrococcales bacterium
CCACGCCGCCACCGTGATGACCTGACACGCACACGGACTACCCGGCACCCCGACCCGGTCCTCCAGACTGGAAGTGGTGTGGTCGAACGGGCAATGCCCAGGGGCGTACCCAGCAGCGGAATCAGCCCGACCCAGGGCGATGAGGTGGTCCTGCAGCTCCCGGCCCACCGGAAGCCACAACAACGCCCGCACCTCAGCACGGACCTCTGCGTCCCACCAGCCCGCCTGCGTCCACCCCGGCCGCCGCACCCGCCACAACACGGCCGCCACACCCGACTCCACGCGACCGGACAACGATCCGCCAGTCAAGCCGCCCGAGCCAGCCGAACGGCTCGACGACGAGTCGGCAACGGTCGACGAGGAGAACGAGGAGCTAGAGGAGGAAGAGGAGTCCAACGGGGAGCCAGTGATAGCGGCCGGCGACGGGAACGCGAACCCGATCCGAGGATCCAGATCCACCTGACGCACCCGACAATCAGCAGCCGCAGCGGCCCGACCCCGCGAGCCCGTCAACGTCGACCGCAACGACTTCGAGCGTGACTTCCGGGCCATGACCCATTCCACCAAAGGGGTCCGACACAAACCCACAGACCAATCCAGCGACGACCCCCGGCCGAGCCCCGGCCGACCGCCGACCCAAGGCGGCCGACCACAGATCTGCCCCGCAACCCCAGATATGACCCGCACCACCACACATCAGCCCCGCACGGGGCAGATATGCGGTCGGCTCAGCCGCGTGTCGGGGAGGATTCCGGCGGGGACGCGACGGACAATGGGCACATGCCCGACCCCCAGACCCCCACTCTCCGCTGGATCGAGGAACTCGTCACCGGCGACCACAAAGAAGAGGACGCCGGCCGACGCTTCGCCGACCTCTTCCGCGACATCGACACCGGTGAGGACGGGTCGGGCGACTCCTGAGCGCCTTCCGACCCATCATCACCGGCCGACCGGCATCCGCGGTCAGGATGCGCTGCACACGGTGTCGATCAGGCTCGCGTCCACCCCGCCGCCCGACATCATGTACATCTCGTCAGCGTCGACGGGGATCCAGCCACGCATGCGTTGCGCGCTTCCGTATCCGACCCACTTGGCGGACAACCGCTGCTGCGGGATCCATTCGTCGCCGTACCAGAACCCGGGAAGGCTGCCGACCAGCCAGCGCTGCGGCGAGTACCCCTTGACCCGACCCGTCAGACACCGGGCCTCGGAGTAGAACATCCCGTAGGCCCCCGTGACCCAACGTCCACTCTTGCGCATGAGTGTGAAACGTCCCGTGTAGATGTCCCCGTCGTAGGAGACGTCGCGCACCATGTAGAGATAGCGCTCCGCCCCCCACTGGGGCGCCGCCGGGACCGTCGCGGCCGACGCCACCGCGGGCATCGCCATCGCCCCGGCCATCACCGCTGTGAGAACTGCCCTGCTGATCATCACCGATCACCTCCGGCCGAGTCACCCTCACCTTCGACGCTAGACACGTGACGGGCTTCCGGGATGGGTCCACAGACCCGGAAGGCACCGCCGGAAGTCCCGTGACCTACCGGAAGGACCGCCCGCCCGCCTGACGGGACTGCTCCGTCCACCGGGTAACTTCGACCCATGAGCAAGACGAACCCCGGCAACTTCTTCGAAGACTTCTCGGTCGGCCAGGTCATCGAGCACGCGACCCCCAGGACCGTGACAGAGGGAGACCGCGCCGTCTACGGATCTCTCTACCCGACACGCTTCGCGATCCCCTCCTCGGCGGCGTTCGCCGCCGCGGTCGGGCTGGATCCGCACCCCGTCGAGGACCTCATCGGCTTCCACATCGCCTTCGGCAAGACCGTCCCGGATGTCTCCCTCAATGCGGTGGCCAACCTCGGGTACGCCGAGTGCCGCTTCCTGCAGCCCGTCGTCCCCGGCGACACCCTCACGACCACGTCCGAGGTCATCGGCCTCAAGCAGAACTCCAACGGCAAGAGTGGAGTCGTGTACGTGCGCTCGACAGCCACCAACCAGCGCGGAGAGCCCGCCATCGAATGGGCGCGGTGGGTCATGGTGCACAAACGGGACCCCGAAGCGCCGGCGCCCGACAGCGTGATCCCCGAACTGGCAACGGTAGTCGACGCGGCAGATCTCGTCGTCCCCGCCGGACTGGACTTCACCGCCTACGACTTCGAGGCGGCGGGTGAGCCCCACCGCTACGACGATTACCGGATCGGGGAGAAGATCGATCACGTCGACGGGGTGACGCTGACGGATCCGGAGCACATGATGGCGACCCGCCTGTGGCAGAACACCGCCAAGGTGCACTTCAACACGCAGGCGCGGCCCGACGGTCGGCGCCTCGTCTACGGCGGCCACATCATCTCCCTGGCCCGGGCCCTGTCGTTCAACGGCCTCGCGAACGCCCAGTTGATCGCAGCGATCAACGCCGGGGCCCACACCTCCCCCGCTTTCGCCGGCGACACGGTCTATGCCTGGTCCGAGGTGCTCGACAAGGCCGAACTGGACGTCCCCGGGGTCGGCGCCCTGCGACTACGCCTCGTGGCGACACGGGATCGCGACGAGTCCATGACCCTCCGCGGCGACGACGGCAAGTACGCCGACGGAGTCCTGCTCGACCTCGACGTGTGGGCTCTCGTCCCCCGCTGAGAGCCACCGTGCCGAACCCCTGCGTTTGCCTCGGGCGGTCGGCGTGCCTAGGTTCCGAACGACAACCCTGACGAGGAGAGACCGTGGCGCATCACGAAGGCGGACAGACCGGCACAGGCAACGCACCGGGAGGTGACGAGCCGCGTGTGATCGACGACGCCACCGTCGCGTCGACCGCGAGCGTCGCCGGCGGGGTGTTCCTGAGCCGCTCGGCCACGGTCGAGGACCAGGCGAGGGTCGTCGGCGCTGTGGAGGTCACCGATCACGGTTCGATCGGGGGCACCTCCCTCGTGGAGGGAAGCATTCGCATCGACGGTCACGGTCGTGTCGGCGGTGCTGCCCAGGTCACCGGACATGACATCCACATCGGTGACCAGGCGGTCGTCGACGGGAACGCCGTGGTCACGGGCCATGGCATCGTCATCAAGGATCGTGCTCGGGTGGGCGACGACCACCGCGTGGGCTCGGGGGCACAACTGCTGCATGCCGATCACGTGTACTCCTGGGATGGCGGCCACGACGGGCGCTGGACGATCTTCCGCACGGCGAACGGACACTCGGCCGGCATCCGCGACGGCAGCGACCAGACCGTGGCCGACCTCGAGCACTCGGACCGGGCGCCCCACGCACTCAAGGCCCACGTGAAAGCTCACACCTGGGGATGACGTCCGGGTGATCAGGCCGCAGCACGCCTACGGCGGTCGAGCATCATCGTGGGGGGACCCAGCAACAACGCGACGGCGACCGAACTGGCGACCATCATCACCACCAGTGTCGTCTCACCGCCGAGGTCAGTGACCATGCCGAACAGCAACGGCCCGATGGCGTCACCCATCGCGAACGCCGAGCCGACGATCGCCGCCCATCGGCCGAAAGAGTCGAGCTTGGCTCCCACAGCGAGCAGATAGGCGAACAGGGCCGCATACGACCCCGTCCACAGGAACTGCGTGACCGCGTAGGCGGTCGGGGTGGTGACCAGCACGATGGCCGTCTTTGCGAGAGCGTCGACGCCGATCATCGCGATGATCGGGACGAACAGTCCCCCGCGGTCCCCGAGCACGATGGGCAGTGAGGCTCCCGCGAGCCCCGCAACCGTCGCGACAGCGAGAATCGCTCCCAACTCGGAGGCCGACAGCCCCACGTTCTCCATGACCAGCGTTCCGACGAACGCCCACATCCCGTTGTCGGTCACGTCCAGCAGCAGAGCACCGGCGAAGATCATGGCACCCATGCCGATCGACGGGAGGGGGGATCCGTCGGCGTCCCCCTCCTTCGGTTCGTCCGCGTCGGGAAGCCAGCGGAAAAGTGGAAGGGCCAGGAGCCCGACGACCGCCATGACGAGGAACGTCGGGGTCGCCTGTGAGCCCGCGATGCGCGGCAGAGTGAACAGCAGCACCGCACCGACCGCGGTGTTGACCAGGATCGCGAGGCCGGACGCCCGCTCCGGATCCGACGTCACAGAGATGGCGGCGGTGGCGAAGGCGAGCACGACACCACTGCCGAGCCCGGCGAGGACACAGGCGCCGATCAACACGGGCGGCTCGTCGGCGAAGGCCGCGAGGGTGTAGCCGCCTGCACCGACCAGGGCGCCGAGTGCCGCGAACCGGGCACGACCCGGGCGCCCGGCGCGGCGGGCGCACAGCAACCCGGCCAGCGCCGTGGCCAGCAGGAGCACCGTGGTGACGCCGCCTGCGGCGCTCGCCGACATCCCGAGGTCGCTCTGGAGGGCGTCGACGACCTCGGGAAGGATGTCCCCGGCCAGGTACCCGACGGTGAGGCCGACGGCCAACGCGGCGATGGCCGGGATCCCGATCCTCTCCCGGCTCAGGGTCGACGTCATGCAACTCAGCCTAGGGTCCGGGCCCAGCGATAGATTTCCCGGATGGCGCCCCCCGATCCCCACACGTTGCACCCCGTCGCGGGACAGCCCCGCGTCGTCCTGCTCAAACCCCTCATCGACTCGCCATTGGTCGAGATCGGCGAGTTCACCTATTACGACGACCCGGAGTTCGCAGCGGAGTTCGAGAGCCGCAACATCCTGTATCACTACGGACCGGAACGTCTCGTGATCGGCCGGTTCTGTTCCCTTGCCACCGACGTGCGATTCATCATGAACGGCGCCAATCACCGGATGAGCGGGCCGTCCACCTTCCCCTTCCCGATCATGGGAGGCGACTGGGCCGAGCACGTCGACCTCCTCCACGATCTGCCGCAGTCGGGGGACACCGTTGTCGGCAACGACGTGTGGATCGGCAGGAGCGCCCTGATCATGCCCGGCGCCCACATCGGTGACGGATCCATCGTGGCGGCCGGGAGTGTGGTGACCGGCGCGGTGCCGCCGTACTCGATCGTCGCCGGCAATCCGGCGCGGATCGTCCGACGTCGCTTCGACGACGATCAGATCGACAGGCTCCTGCAGGTCCGATGGTGGGACTGGTCGCTGGACCGGATCACCGACAACATCGACTGGATCATGGCAGGGGCCGTGGAGGATCCGCCGACCTGAGGTATCCGCCCCGGTTGGTTGCTGCTCAGTCCGACGAGCCGGTCGACTGAGCCGTATCCGCCCGGTCGCCGGTGAGCCCCCGCCTGTTGAGGAAGAACACGCCTGCGGACAGCAACGCCACGACCCCACCGACCAGTCCATGGGCACGGTAGCCGTCGACCATGGCCTGCTCCTGCTCCGCGTCCACGGCCTCGACGGTCTCCAGGGGGACGGCCATCTGGGCAGCGATCTCCTCGCTCGAGACCCCCTGCTCGAGGGTCTCGGCGATCTGTGAGACCTGCTCCGGATCCTGTCCGGCGGCAGTCAGGCTTGCGCCCAGCGACGACTCATAGGCGGTGAAGACGACAGTGCTCATCAGCACCACACCCAGCGCGGCGCCCAGACTGCCTGCGGCTCCGCGCAGCGCAGATGCGTCGCCCTCTCCCCCGCGTGGGGCCAGATTCATGATCGCGTTCGTGAGGGGGATCCCCGTGCCGGTCACCGCGGCGGAGTACAGGCATAGGACGAGGAGTGGGATTCCGGTGGGCTCGGTCGTCGTCGTTGCGGCGGAGAGGAAGAGCGACACGGCGCTGACCACCATCATCGCGGTGCCGGCGAACCGGATACCGCGCCGCTGGATCCAGCGGCCCGCGAGCCATGCGCCGACGAGTCCGGCGATCTGGGCGGGGACCATGACCAGGGCGGACTGGACGGCGTCGTACCCGTAGACGTACTGGAACCCGACCGTGGCGTAGTACCACATGTTGGTGAAGGGGACGAGGGCGACGACGAGCAGGAGCA
>CAIWTL010000635.1 GCA_903915555.1 uncultured Micrococcales bacterium
GATTCTCCACCGCGGAGGACTCGAACGCGTTCTACCGGCGCAACCTCGCCGCCGGTCAGAAGGGCCTGTCCGTCGCCTTCGATCTCGCCACCCACCGCGGATACGACAGCGACCACCCGCGGGTGACCGGTGACGTCGGCATGGCCGGTGTCGCGATCGACTCCATCCTCGACATGCAGCAGTTGTTCGACGGCATCCCGCTGGACCGCATGAGCGTGTCGATGACCATGAACGGTGCGGTGCTCCCCATCATGGCGCTGTTCATCGTGGCGGGTGAGGAGCAGGGGGTGCCGCCCGAGAAACTGTCGGGGACCATCCAGAACGACATCCTCAAGGAGTTCATGGTCCGCAACACCTACATCTATCCTCCCGCGCCGAGCATGAAGATCATCTCTGACATCTTCGCGTACACGTCCGAGCGCATGCCCCGGTTCAACTCGATCTCGATCTCGGGCTACCACATGCAGGAGGCAGGTGCGACAGCCGACCTCGAGCTGGCCTACACACTGGCCGACGGGGTCGAGTACATCCGCGCCGGCTTGGCCGCGGGTCTCGACATCGATGCGTTCGCCCCCCGGCTGTCGTTCTTCTGGGCGATCGGGATGAACTTCTTCATGGAGGTGGCCAAGATGCGGGCCGCCCGCCTGCTGTGGGCTCGCCTGGTCAAGCAGTTCGATCCCACCAGCGACAAGTCGATGTCCTTGCGCACCCACTGCCAGACGTCCGGCTGGTCGCTCACTGCTCAGGACGTCTACAACAACGTCATGCGCACGACCATCGAGGCGATGGCGGCGACGCAGGGTCATACCCAGTCGCTGCACACCAACGCGCTCGACGAGGCTCTCGCGCTCCCCACGGACTTCTCCGCCCGGATCGCCCGGAACACGCAGCTGCTGCTCCAGCAGGAGTCGGGCACCACACGTGTCATCGACCCGTGGGGGGGCTCCTATTTCGTCGAACGGCTCACCCACGACCTCGCCGTGCGGGCACTGCAGCACATCGAGGAGGTCGAGGCGGCCGGCGGGATGGCGCGGGCGATCGACGAGGGCCTGCCGAAGATGCGTATCGAGGAGGCGGCCGCTCGTACCCAGGCCAGGATCGACTCGGGTCAGCAGGCGCTCATCGGGGTCAACCGGTACCGACCGCTGGACGATCCGCCCGTCGAGGTGCTCAAGGTGGACAACACCGCCGTGCGCGCATCGCAGATCGAGAAGCTCGAACGACTACGTGCCGAGCGGGACCCCGCCGCCGTCGAGACGGCGCTGGCGGCCCTGACGACCGCGGCGCAGGCCATCGAGGACGGCGACCAGCGGACCGGACTCGACCAGAACCTGCTCGCACTTGCGGTGGACGCCGCACGGGCGCGCGCCACCGTGGGTGAGATATCCGAGGCGGTGGAGAAGGTGTTCGGGCGCCACAAGGCCACGATCCGGACGATCTCCGGGGTGTATTCGCAGGAGGCGGGCGACGTGTCGAACATCGACGAGGCCAGAGCCGCGGCCGACGGATTCGCGGCACGACACGGTCGCCGCCCGCGGATCCTCGTCGCCAAGGTCGGGCAGGACGGACACGACCGGGGGCAGAAAGTGATCGCGACGGCTTTCGCCGATCTCGGCTTCGACGTCGACGTCGGCCCGCTGTTCGCGACACCTGACGAGGTCGCCCGTCAGGCGATCGAGGCTGACGTCCACGTGGTCGGGGTCTCGTCCCTGGCGGCCGGTCACCTGACCCTGGTGCCCGCGCTGCGGCAGGCTCTCGACGCACAGGGCCGCGAGGACATCCTGGTCGTGGTGGGCGGGGTCATCCCGCCGGACGATTTCGACGCCCTGCGGGACGCCGGAGCGGCGGCCATCTTCCCCCCGGGGACCGTCATCGCGGACGCGGCGGTCGAACTGCTGGCCGACATCGACCGGCAGGTCGCCTGAGTGGCACTCACCGCCGACGCCGAATCGCTGGCAGCAGGGGTCCGCGACGGGAACCGCGCGATGATCGCGAGGGCGATCACCCTCGTGGAGTCGACGCGTGCCGACCACCGTCTCATCGCGGCCGACCTCCTGCGTGCGCTGCAGGGCGGGGCCGGTCGCGGCCCCGCGACGAGGCTGGGGATCACGGGGGTTCCCGGGGTGGGGAAGTCCACCTTCATCGACGCGTTCGGCTCCATGCTGACCGCGCAGGGTCATCGTGTGGCAGTGCTGGCGGTGGATCCCTCCAGCACCCGGACCCGCGGCAGCGTCCTCGGGGACAAGACGCGGATGGAGCGCCTCGCCAACGACGACGCGTCCTTCATCCGGCCCTCACCCAGCGCGGGCACCCTCGGCGGGGTCGCACGGGCCACTCGTGAGGCCATGATCGTGTTGGAGTCGGCCGGCTACGACATCGTGATCGTCGAGACGGTGGGGGTGGGCCAGTCGGAGGTCGCTGTCTCCGAGATGGTCGACACCTTCCTGCTGCTGGCCCTCGCCCGCACGGGAGACCAACTGCAGGGGATCAAGAAGGGCATCCTCGAGTTGGCCGATGTCATCGCCGTCAACAAGGCCGACGGTGACCATCGGGTGGAGGCGCGGCAGGCCGCACGCGAACTGTCGGGTGCCCTGCACCTGGTCGCCGGCACCGATGCGCACGCATGGAAGGTCCCCGTCCTCACCTGCTCCGCGCTGACCGGGGACGGCATCGAGGATGTGTGGCGGGCGGTGCAGGATCACCGTGACTGGTTGGTCGACACGGGCCGGTTGGACGCACTCCGGGCCGAGCAGCGAGTCGCGTGGATGTGGGACACGCTGCAGGACCGGTTGATGGGAAGGGTGCGGGAAGCTCGCGAGGTGGCCGCCCGACTCGACGAGATCAGCGCTGCCGTGGCGGCCGGAGGGCTCACTCCCGCCGAGGGGGCGGACCGTCTGATGGGCCTCGCCGGCCTCGGGTGACGGCGGTGCCCCTCGGAACCCGGGGCTCTGGACTCAGCCCCGCTTGGACAGCGCCCGCCAGACCAGGCTGTTGCCGACGCGTCGGCCGCTGGCCACGTACTCGAACGTCTGCGCCACGCTGAGGGTGTTGTCCAGCGCCCGACGGGCGTTCGACGTTCCCGCGATGAGGATCCGATCGCCCCGCCCCACCACTGCGTCGTCCGAGGGTGCCAGCAGTACCTCGTCACCGTGCTGGAGCAGAAGCACCACGCAGTCCAGCGTCTCGTTGCGGTCGTCCGGGTCACGCAACAGGTCGCCCAGTCGGCCCTCGCCGCTGTTCAGCCAGGCGGTCAGTGGCACGTTGTCCAACCCGTCGATGACGGGTTCCCACAGGTCCGGGCGGTACTCGCCACAGGAGTGCTCCAGTCGGGACAGCAGGTGTCTCGCCCAGTGGTCGTCCTTCCTCCGAGCCCCCTCGACGAACCGCCAGAGCAGGGGGTCGCCGATGCGGGCGGTCACCTCGTGCGCGATGAGGTGGGTGGGCACCAGGACGGCGTCGATGTGCAGGGACTCGAACAGGGGAGCGTTGTTCGGCTGGTTCTGCCTGGCCACGAGGAAGAGGTCGGGATTCGCCCGCCTGGCCGCGACGATGAGGGAGAGGTTGGTGGTGTCGTTGTCGGTGGCCGCGGCGAACGCCACGGCACTGCTGACGTCGGCCTGTTCGAGGACGCGGGGGTCGGTCGCATCTCCCGGGATGTGTCGAACACCCTCGGGGAGATCGGCCGCAGAGCCGACGATCGTCACATCGAGTCCGTGCCGCAGCAGGTCCGCCGTGAGTCGTTCCCCGAAACGGCCGTAACCGCAGACAACCCACTGGCCGCGGGCAGGGACCAGCGGTCGCGGTTCGAGGTGACGACCGCGCGCCGAGGTGAGCCACTCGATGAGACGCGCGGTGTCCGGGGCTGTCACGTCCAGGAGCAGTTCGTCACCGAAGAGATCGAAGGGATCGATGATCTCCGGGGTCCCGAAGTCGTCCATGCGTTCGGCGATGGAGCGTGACGTCGTCCGGGCGACGACGGGGAGGTCCGGACGTAGCAGCGCGGCTGTCATGACGACGGCGAGGTTGGCCTCGTCGTCGTCGGTGAGGGCGATCACCCCGCAGCAATAGGGGCTCATCAGCCCGGCATCGATGAGTTCCTCGGGGTTGCGACCGTCCCCGACGTGCCCCGGCACGTTGTTGTGGAAGGCTGCCAGCTCCAGGGCGTCGATGCGGTCGGTCTTCGTGTCGATCACCACGAGGCGCTTGTCCATGTCGTCCAGTGAGCGGGCCAGCAGTTCCCCGGCCTGGCCGAACCCGACGAGCAGGTGGAACGACTGTCGCATGTGGGAGACGACACGGGAGAACCGCTGGGCGCTCAACGCGGTCTTGAACCCCTTGTCGCCCAACAGCGCGAACACCGTACCGATCGCGTACGCCCAGGCGATCACCGTGAGGTAGATGCACAGGGTGACCCAGAGGCGCTGAGCGGTCGAGAACGGATACGGGATCTCGCCGTATCCGATCGTGGACGCCGTGTAGCTCATGAAGTAGAAGGCGTCGAAGACGTCCATGCGCCAGGGCTCGCCGTCCGGCGTGCGGCCCGGGATGAAGGTGAGCCCGAGAACGCTGACCGCGAAGGTGCTGATGAGAACCAGCAGGGGCGCCCGCATGCGACGCAGAACCAGGAAGATGGGCGTGGAGTTGGCCGTCGTGTCCTTCGCCTCGGTGACCTCCGCGCCCGCCCAACGGATGCTGACGCGCGACGGTGACCCGGAATCGGGGGAATGCTGTGGCGCGGACATCTCAGTTGCGGCGGAAGGACGCGGTCTCGATCACCAGCAGGACGACGGAGACGACGTTGGCGAACAGCGCACCGCCCGAGAGCGAGACGACGCTCGACATCTGCTCCCCGGTGATGGCGCCGTCCGTCACATTGTCGAAGTACGCCCACACCGCGGCGGCGATCACCAACTGGAGGCTCGCAACGAGACTCGTCGCGAGGTGGATCGCCCCCATCTGGGTCCGGTCCCCGAACTTCAGGATCACCACGATCAGGTTGACGACCACGGCGGCCATCAACTCGTACACGTTGTGGAGTTCCGGCCGATCGATGTCGCCGAGGAAGAAGCCGAAGTTCAGGGTCGCCGCCAGGAGAACGAAGAATCCGAAGACGACTTTCTCGAGGTTCACGGCTCACCACCTTTCCGAGCGTCGACTCGGAGCGTATCCATGTGACGGCTCCCGTGGGCGCGAATCCCCCGTTGCACCGCACCCCGACCGTTCCCAGCGGGCATAGTGGTCGCGTGACGCGTCTGTTGGCGGCCGGACTTGCCGCATTGCTCCTGTGCGGCTGCACCCAGGTGGGGGGCGATGCCCCCTCACCGACCACCGCCGCCGAGATCGGCGGGGAGTGGAAGGGCGACCTCGACGACAGCACGGGCAAGGGCTACTCGGTGACCGTGACCATCGGTTCCCTCGTCGAGGGGCAGGATTCGGCCCAGGCGCAGTACCGGGGGGTCGGTGGACCGGGGTCCTGCGATGCGACCTGGGTGTACGACGGCATGAAGGACAGCAGTTGGCGGTTCACCGAACAGTCGGACGGGGACTGTCACGGCGCCGGGACCGTCACCCTCACGCCCGGTCAGGATGACGTGCTCCAGTACCTGTGGAGCGAGAAGGGTGGCGACTCGGCCAACGGCTTCCTGGCACGACCCTGATCCGACGACGTCACCGGGTGACATCCCACCGCGGTGTCACGGGATACTGGCGCGCATGACCCCCGGTTCGGTTCCCCCACGTATGAGGCCCGTATGACACTGCCCCCCCTGCCACCCGCCGGGGAGTCCCCCGGGACCATCCTGGACGCGCTGGCCGAGCTACGGTCCGAGGATCTGGACTACACCAGGGCCACCAGCTACCACTTCGAGTCCGGTGACGACGAGGTTCGGGAGGTCGCGATCGCGGCCGCTGCCACCGCGTGGGGCCGCAACGGCCTCGACCCCACGGCCTTCCCCAGTGTCGCCGCTGTCGAGAACGATCTTGTGGCGGCGGCGCTGGAACTGCACGGTGACCTTCCCGGGGCGGTCGGAACCGTCACCAGCGGCGGCACCGAGTCGTGCATGCTGGCTGTCCTGCAGGCGCGGGAGGCCTACCGGGCCGACGGCGGTGAGGGGCGCCCGCAGATGCTCCTGCCGGTGACCGCCCACCCCGCCTTCCGCAAAGGTGCATGGTTGTTCGACGTCGACGTCGTGGACATCGGGCTGGACGACCACTTCCGTGTCGACGAGCGGCAGATGATCGACTCGTTGTCCGACCGGACGGCCCTCGTGGTCGTGTCCGCCCCCAGCTATGCCCACGGGGTCATCGACCCGGTGGCATCCATCGCGGCTGCCGCGCAGGCGCGGGGTGTCCGCTGTCATCTCGACATGTGTATCGGAGGATGGGTGCTCCCCTTCATCCGGCAGGAGGAGGGGGAGCCGCCGATCGACCTGACGGTGCCGGGGGTCACCTCTGTGTCGATGGATCTGCACAAGTACGGTTACGCCCCCAAGGGGGCCTCGGTACTGCTGAACCGGACCGCCCACGACCGTGGACTGCAGTACTTCGCGGACGCGGCGTGGCCGGGCTACCCCCTGGTCAACAACACCCTCGCCTCGAGTCGTTCCGTCGCACCCGCTGCCTCCGCCTGGGCGGTGCTGCACCTCCTGGGACGGCAGGGGCTGCGGGAGGCGGCGCTGAAGGCCCGGCGCGGGGCACTGCGGATCGCGCACGAGGTCGAGCAGATGCCCGGCCTGCGCCTCGTCGCGCCCCCCGAGTCGACACTGGTGTGCATCGCCGACACCGGGGACCCGAACGGCCCCGACGTCCGCATCGTTGCGGATGAGGCCAAGGCCCTGGGGTGGTCCCTGCAGGTCCAGCCGCCCCGCGGCTCGAGTCCGGCGAACCTTCACATCACGGTGTCGGCCGGGATCGCCGACCGCGTCGACGAACTCCTGGCGGTACTGGCCGAGGCCACGGTCCGCGCGCGGGGTCGGGCCCGGGTGGATCCCGACCCCTCACTGGTCCAGGCCGCTGCGACGGTGGATGTCGAAGCGTTGGACGACGACACGACGGCGGCACTGCTCGCGATGGCGGGTCTGGGTGCTGGCGGGGGGGCGCTGCCGGAGCGGATGGCGGGAGTGAACGCACTGCTGGGGGCGCTGCCCGTGCCACTGGTCGAGAAACTGCTGAAGGCGGTGTTCTCGCAGGTGTTCACTGCCCCGGGCTCGTCCCCCGACGAGGCGCGATGACGTCATGACACGGGTCGTGGTGGTCGGCGGCGGACCGGGTGGGTACGAGGCCGCGCTCGTGGCGGTGCAGAACGGCGCCGAGGTGACGCTCGTGGAGCGCGACGGGGTGGGGGGATCAGCCGTGCTCACCGACTGCGTGCCCAGCAAGGCCCTCGTCGCGGTGTCCGATGTCCTCACCGAGGTCGGGGAGTCCTCGTCATTGGGTGTCACGATCGACGGCCGCCCCGCCGCGGCAGGGATCCTCTCGGTCGACCTTGCCGCGGTGGACGACCGGATCGTGGAACTGGCGCAGTCACAGTCCACCGACATCAGGGATCGGCTGATGGCGGCAGGTGTGGGGCTGCGCCAGGGCACGGGGCGCCTGGCCGGACCCGGCCGGGTCGCCGTCCTCGCCGATGGGGGAGAGGAGACGTTGGCGGCGGACGTCGTCCTGCTGGCCACCGGGGCGCGTCCCCGCCTCCTCCCCGACTGTGAGCCGGATGGTGAGCGGATCCTCACCTGGGAGCAGGTATACCGGCTGCGCGAGCTGCCCGATCGTCTCATCGTGGTGGGTTCCGGTGTGACGGGGGCGGAGTTCGCCTCCGCCTATCGCGGACTCGGCAGCGAGGTGGTGCTGGTGTCATCCCGTGACCGGGTACTGCCCGGTGAGGATGCGGACGCCGCAGCAGTCCTGGAACGGGCGTTCGCCCGTCGCGGTGTGGAGGTGCTGCCCCGCAGCCGCGCCGCGGCAGTGACGCGGGTCGGCGACGAGGTCCGGGTCACGCTGACCGACGGTCATGTCCTCGTGGGTTCCCACTGTCTGCTGGCGGTGGGGTCGGTGCCCAACACCGACGGGCTGGGATTGGCGGAGACAGGGGTGGCCACCGACGACCGGGGGTTCGTGGTCGTCGACCGGGTGTCGCGTACGAGTATCCCGGGTATCTACGCCGCCGGTGACTGCACGGGGGTCCTCATGCTGGCGTCCGTGGCGGCCATGCAGGGTCGGATCGCGATGTGGCACACCCTGGGGCAGGCCGTCCAGCCGCTCGACCTCCGGAAGGTCAGCAGCAACGTCTTCACCGAGCCCGAGATCGCGACGGTGGGTTTCTCGCAGACCGAGGTCGACGAGGGCGACGTGAATGCCGAGGCCGTCATGCTCCCGCTGCGCACCAATGCCCGCGCGAAGATGCAGGGGATCGACGACGGTTTCGTGAAGGTGTTCTGCCGCGCCGGCACCAGGATCGTGGTCGGGGGTGTCGTCGTGGCACCGCATGCCAGTGAGTTGGTGCATGCGCTGACCCTGGCAGTGGACCAGAACCTCACCGCGGATCAACTCGCGTCGGCGTTCACCGTCTACCCGTCACTGTCGGGTTCCCTCGCGGAGGCGGCGCGGCAGTTGCACGTCCCGATGTGACCTCCTGGGCAGGAGCGTCAGAAACTGCCGCCACCGAAGTCGCCCCCGCCACCGAAGCCACCTCCGAAGTCGCCGCCCCCACCGCCGCCACCGAAGTCCCCGCCTCGGAACGTGGCATCGCCCTGCTGGCCGCTGTAGCCCCCGCCGAACCCACCACCGTAACTCCCGGCCCCACCGCTCATCATCTGACCGAGCATGGTCCCGATGAGAACGGCGTTGAGGGTGTTCCCGAAGGACTGGTAGTAGCCGGAGGCGTAGGAGCCGTACTGGGGGCCACCCTGCCAATAGGGGACCTGGCGCCCATCGGGCGCGACGACCTCACGCGGAGCCGGGTCCTGTCCCGCCTTGATCTTCTGCGCGCACAATGAGCAGACAGGTGTCTCCCTCGCGCCGGTGGCGCCGGCTGGGGTGTACATGACGTCCTGGGTGCTCGGGCCGTGGCGGGGATCGATGAAGCACGGTGGGCGTCGTTCGGGCAGCGGTTCGCCGTTCATGCGGGCCGAGACGCAGGCGAGGGCGTAACGGCCGTCCTCCAGATGCGTGGTGACCTTGGCCGCGTCGGACGTCGACCGCATCGTGGCCAACTCCTTCTTGGCCTTCTCGTAGGAGTTGAGGGCCGATTCGAGGTCGGCCCGGGCCTCCTCGTCGAGGCGGGGGTCCCGCATGTCGAACTGTGCCAACCGTTCCCCGTACTCGGTGATGTCCTCGTCGATCACGTCCCGCACACCTGCTATTGCCTCCTCCTGGCGCTGCTTCGCCTTCTTGCCGCTGCGGTAGACGAGATACCCGCCGCCGACCACACCCGCGCCGAGGAGGAGGGCGATGCCCCAAGGGAAGCCCTCGGGATTGGCCTCGGCGTACGACGTGGGGACGGTGCCACCGATCCGTTCGGCGCTCGCGGCAACGAATCCCTGCAGCACGGCGTAGGTGCCCTGGGATCGGTACTGCGCGATGGCGGCGTTGGCGAGATCGGCGACCTTCGGATAGCCGGAGGTCGACGCCGCACGGAAGTCATTCCCGACCACGACCGCGTAGATGCCGCTCCGCTGTGTCTTCTGATAGAGCGCCGAGAGGACGTCGTTGGCCGTCGGGTACTGGGAGTTCATGGTCGAACTGGGGAGCACCGCGATGAAGTAGGGGATCCCGGTCTCCCCGACATCGCGGATGAGAGCCCCGGTCTGGTCGGCCGTCATGGCCCGCTCGGCGGCCGGGTCGTTGACGACGGGAACCGTCTGCAGTTCGCGGGCGACGTCGTCGAGGGTGTCCGCGCGCGCCGGTCCGGCCGCGAGGACGAGTCCTGCGATCAGGATCACCAACAGCAAGTTCCCGTACCTGGTGCCGACACCGCGCATAGGGCCACGCTAGTCCGTGGCAGGACGGGATCCCCACCGGAGCGGGCAACTCGTGGAGTGGCCCCCGCCGATTGCGGGAACGCTCCCTCAGTCGTTGATCTCCATGAGGACGGCACCGTTGGACACGGTGGCGCCGACCTCCGCTGCGATGTTCGCGACCGTCCCGGCCTTGGGGGCGTTGATGGGCTGTTCCATCTTCATGGCCTCGAGGACCAGCACGAGTTCCCCCTCGGCCACCTCCTGGCCCTCCTCGACAGCGATCTTCACGATGGTGCCCTGCATCGGGGCAGTCACCGAGTTGCCACCGGCGCCGCCGGCCGCCGCAGCCTTCTTGCGTGCGGGGGCCTTCTTCGCGGGAGACGAGGCCCCGAGGCCGCCGAGGCCCGCCGGCAGTGACACCTCCAGGCGCTTGCCCCCCACCTCGACCACGACGGTCTCTCGGCTCTCGGGTTCGGCGGGTTCCCCGGTCCCGCCACCGTACGGCGGGATCTGGTTGTCGAACCCGGTCTCGATCCAGCGGGTGTGGACGGTGAAGGGTGTCTCGGGATCCGTCGGCGCGAAGGCGGGGTCGCGGACCACCACTCGGTGGAAGGTCAGAGCGGTGGCGATGCCCTCCGCCTCGAACTCGTCCAACGCGCGCCGCGAACGCTCGAGGGCCTCCTGGCGATCGGCGCCCGTGACGATGAGTTTGCCCAACAGGGAGTCGAAGTTGCCGCCGATCACGTCCCCGGGCAGGAAACCGCCGTCCCAGCGCACGCCGGGGCCACTCGGTGGCTCCCAGACGTCCAACTGACCCGGGGCCGGCAGGAAGTTGCGGCCGGGATCCTCACCGTTGATGCGGAACTCGATGGAGTGACCCCGCAGCGGCGGGTCGTCGAAGCCGAGTTCCTCACCGTCGGCGATGCGGAACTGCTGGCGGACCAGGTCGATACCGGAGACCTCTTCGCTGACGGGGTGCTCCACCTGCAGCCGTGTGTTGACCTCGAGGAAGGAGATGGTGCCGTCCTCACCGACGAGGAACTCACAGGTCCCGGCTCCGTAGTAGCCGGCCTCCTTCACGATGGCCTTCGACGAGCGGTAGAGCTCATCGATCTGCTCGTCGGAGAGGAAGGGGGCCGGGGCCTCCTCCACGAGCTTCTGGTGCCGCCGCTGCAGCGAGCAGTCGCGGGTCGACACGACCACGACATTGCCGTGCTGGTCGGCCAGGACCTGCGTCTCGACATGGCGCGGATTGTCGAGGTACCGCTCGACGAAGCACTCGCCGCGACCGAAGGCGGCGACCGCCTCGCGCACGGCCGAGTCGTACAGCTCGGGGATCTCCTCGAGGGTCCGTGCCACCTTGAGTCCGCGGCCACCACCGCCGAAAGCGGCCTTGATGGCGATGGGGAGCCCGTGCTCCTTGGCGAACTCGACGACCTCGTCGGCGTTCTCGACGGGATCCGGGGTGCCCTCCACCTGGGGGGCGCCGGCCCGTTGGGCGATGTGCCGCGCGGACACCTTGTCCCCGAGATCCCGGATGGCCTGGGGGGGAGGCCCGATCCAGGTCAGTCCGGCGTCGATGACGGCCTGGGCGAAGTCGGCATTCTCGGAGAGGAAGCCGTACCCGGGGTGGATGGCGTCGGCCCCCGACTCTTTCGCCGCATCGATGATCTTGTCGATCACGAGGTAGGACTCCGCCGCTGTCGAGCCGCCCAGGGCGAACGCCTCGTCTGCTTCCTTGACGTGCAGGGCGTCGCGGTCCGGATCGGCGTAGACCGCCACCGAGGCGATGCCCGCGTCCTTGCAGGCCCGGGCAACTCTGACAGCGATCTCGCCACGATTGGCGATCAGAACCTTACGCATGGGTCAAGGGTACCGATGCGTACGACCGCCCCCGTCGCGTGGTTGAGCGCCGCGGCCGTGGCCTGTGACACACCCGCGCGGGCGCCGTCATGCCGGAGGGCCCCCCGCGCGGTGCGGGAGGCCCTCCGGTTGTCCATCCGCTCAACGGCGGGGATGTGCGGACGAGTGCGTCAGCTCACGCACGCCATCTTCTTGACCTTGTTGGGCACGGTCTTGTTCGACGGCTTGCACAGCTTCGCCTCACGCTTCGCGCCGACGACCTTCCAGGCGCCGCCGTTGGCCTCGAACATCGACGCGGCGTCGAACTCGCCCTGGACGTCGTACTGGGCCGCGGCCCAGTAGTCGACACAGGCCTTTCCGGTGATCTTGACGGTGGTCCCGTTCGCCTGCTTGATGGCCTTCTTGAGAGGACGGTTCTTGCACGGGGGCGGTGCTGTGCCGGCGTTCGCCGAGGTGCTCACGGCGGCGACGGGCATGGCCAGGGCGGCACAGGCCGCGGCGACAGCCACCTTCTTGGTCGGATTCTTCATCTCATTCCCTCCCGGGGGGTAGTGCGTGCTCCGAATCTACCCGGGGGCGATATGGGAATCCCGACATCCCGACTCGCGTGGCGATCCGCGCGAGGGTCAGCGGCGGTTCAGTCCGTGGGCGCCCACAGGTCGGGCCAGTACACCCCCAGGTCGCCCAGGACGCGCCGGACGAGGGGGAGGGACAGTCCGATGACGTTGCTGGGATCGCCGGTGATGCCCTGGATGAGGGGCGATGCGATTCCGTCGAGGGTGAAGCCCCCGGCGACCTCGAGCGGTTCGCCGGTTGCCACGTAGTCGACGAGTTCGTCGTCGTCGAACTCCGCGAACGAGACCTCGGTGGCGGCCACGGCGTGGGCCTCGCGGCGCCTGCCGTCCGGCCACAGCAGCACGAGGGCATGCCCCGTCAACAGGTGGCCCGTGCGTCCCGAGAGCTCGGCCAGTCGCTGTCTGGCGTTCTCCGGTGTCAGCGGCTTGCCCAGGATCTGGCCGTCGAACCGGAACAGGGAGTCAGCTGTGATGACGACCGTGGGCCGCTCCACGGCACCCAGCCGTTCGACGACGGATGCGGACTTGGCCGTGGCGAGGGCCTGGACGAGGCCTGCCGCATCGGACTGGTCCCAGCCGCGGGTGATCGCCTCCTCGTCGACGTCCGGCACGGTCACCGCGACCGGGATACCCGCCCGTCGCAGCAGGCCGAGGCGAGCAGGCGAGGCGCTGCCCAGCACGACATCCCAGTGGCGCTCGGCAGCGGTTGACGGCTCGCTCATCGTCGTGTCGACAGCCGCCACGCGTCGGGACCGGGGCGGGGGAACCGACGGCTGGCCCGGGCGCTCTTCGCCCAGGCACTCTCCTGAGGGGAGGGGGCCTCCCCGCTGCCCATGGCGGTGAACACGGCGATGAGTGCGGCGACGTGTTCGGGCTGCGGCTTGCCCGACACGACCCGCAGCACGGGGGGCTCGCCCCCGTCGGGAGTGGTCGATGCGTCGCTCACAGCGGGATGTTCCCGTGCTTCTTGGGCAGCGACTCCTTGCGCTTGTTGCGCAGGGCCCGCAACGCCCTCACCACCTGCGTACGAGTCTCATGGGGCATGATCACCCGGTCGATGTAGCCCCGTTCCGCTGCCTGGTAGGGGTTGCACAGCGTCCGCTGGTACTCGTCCACCAGTTCGAGCCGCTTGCCCTCGGGGTCGTCGGAGGACGCCAGTTCCTTGCGGTAGAGGATGTTCACCGCGCCTTGCGCGCCCATGACGGCGATCTCGGCGGTGGGCCACGCCAGGTTGATGTCGCCGCCCAGGTGCTTCGACCCCATCACGTCGTAGGCCCCGCCGTACGCCTTGCGTGTGATCACGGTGACCAGGGGGACCGTGGCCTCGCAGTAGGCATAGATGAGTTTGGCGCCACGGCGGATGATGCCGTCCCACTCCTGGTCGGTGCCGGGCAGGAAACCGGGGACGTCGACGAACGTCAGGACGGGGACGTTGAAGGCGTCACACGTCCGGACGAACCGAGCGGCCTTCTCCGAGGCGTCGATGTCGAGGGTTCCCGCGAACTGCATGGGCTGGTTGGCGACGACACCGACCGCTCGGCCCTCGACCCGGCCGAAGCCGGTGATCAGGTTCGGGGCGAACAGCGGTTGGGTCTCGAGGAAGTCGCCGTCGTCCAGCACGTGCTCGATGACCGTGTGCATGTCGTACGGCTGATTCACGGAGTCGGGGAGCAGGGTGTCGAGTTCGAGGTCCTCCGGAGTGATCTCCATGACAGCGGGATCGTCGTAGACGGGTGGTTCCTCGAGGTTGTTGCTCGGCAGGTGCGCCAGGAGGGAGCGGACGTAGTCCAAGGCGTCCTCCTCGTCCGTGGCCATGTAGTGGGCGACCCCCGACTTGGAGTTGTGGGTGCGCGCCCCGCCCAGTTCCTCGAACTCCACGTCCTCTCCCGTGACCGTCTTGATGACGTCGGGACCGGTGATGAACATGTGCGAGGTCTGATCCACCATGACGGTGAAGTCGGTGATCGCGGGGGAGTACACCGCGCCGCCCGCACAGGGGCCCATGATCAGGGAGATCTGGGGGATGACGCCGCTGGCGCGCACGTTCCGCATGAAGATCTCGCCGTACATCCCCAGCGAGACGACGCCCTCCTGGATACGGGCGCCGCCCGAGTCGTTGATGCCGATGACGGGGCAGCCGGTCTTCAGGGCGAGATCCATGATCTTGACGATCTTCTCGCCGAACACCTCACCCAGGGAGCCCCCGAAGACCGTGAAGTCCTGCGCGAAGACACACACCGGCCGGCCGTCGATCGTCCCGTAGCCGGTGACGACGCCGTCACCATAGGGCCGGTTCTTCTCGAGGCCGAAGGCGTGCGAGCGGTGACGGGCCAGGCCGTCGATCTGTTGGAAGGATCCCTCGTCGAGCAACTGCTCGACCCGCTCCATCGCGGTCATCTTGCCTTTGGCGTGCTGCTTGTCGACCGCAGCCTGGCGGCGCCCCTGCGCCTCCTCGCGGCGCAACTGCAGATCGGCCGCCTTGCCGGCGGTGGTGGTCAGGTCGATCTCTTCGGCCGATGACTCCGGGGCAGGAGCGGTCATGACACCTCCAGGTGGATTCCCTACATTATGAGCCGTGACCACTTCCTCATCGCCCGGCGACCCCACCGACCTCACCCAAAGCCTCGTGGACGAACTCCTGGCGGCCTCCTCGCTGCCGTGGCGCGACGTCACGGTCCTCGCGTCGACAGGATCCACCAACGCCGATCTGGGGGAGCGCCTGGCGGCCGGAACCGCAGGTGAGGGATCCGTCGTCGCAGCGGGCGAACAGACCTCGGGCCGCGGTCGCCAGGGTCGGGACTGGCAGTCCCCGCCCGGGACGAGCCTGTCGTTGTCGGTCGCCCTGCAGCCGCCGGTCGAGCGCAGCGGCTTCGTCCCCACACTCGTTGCGCTCGGCGTGTTGCGGGCGATCCGCGGGCTGTGTGATGTCGATGTGACGCTCAAGTGGCCGAACGACGTGATGATCGGGGACGGGAAGGTGGCAGGGATCCTCGCAGAGGGGACCGCCGGGGGTGTCGTGGTCGGATGTGGCATCAATGTCTCGGTGCCGCAGGACGATCTCCCCGTCCCGACGGCCACGTCGTTGGCGCTGCACGGTGCCGACGTCGACCGCGCCCGGCTCCTGGTCACGGTCCTCGAGCAGATCCACGCGGCGAACGAGTTGTGGCGGGAGTCCGCCTACAGCGCCGAGGGATCGGGTCTGCTCGCCGGCTACAGCGCGGTCTGCGGCACGATCGGCGCGCAGGTCGAGGTCGCACTGCCCGACGGCACCGTGCTGACGGGCCGCGCCGAGGATGTGGACGACGAAGGTCGCCTGGTCGTGCTGACCGATTCCGGGCGCCGAACCCTGACCGCCGGCGACGTCCTGCACGTCCGGTGACCGGCGGGTCCC
>CAIWTL010000636.1 GCA_903915555.1 uncultured Micrococcales bacterium
CGCAGCCGTTCGCAGCAGTACGGACGGCGCCACCTCGTGTCGTCGAGCGGGGCGCCGCAGAGTCGGCCGCTGCCACATCAGTCGTCGAAACGCGGGACGCGGGGCGCTCTTCGCCGGCAGCGGCCACCGACACACTTGCTCCCCCCGTGAGCATCGCGAGAGCGGTGATCACGGCCCCCGACCTCTTGCCGAACCTCATGCGATCTCGCATCACACGCCTCTCCATGAGTGGACCGATGGGGTGGCGTCACCTCTGACCCTGGTCTGCTGCTCGTGCCCCTCAGGCCGTGGAAGGCCTTGACCATGGTGAGGAGCCCTCCGTGCCGGGACGGGTGCCGGAGCACAAATCCAGACATGCGATCGAAACACGTCACACCACATTTCTCACCGATCCATCGGACCACCATTGTTAGCAGCCAGGTGAACAGGAGTCGCGACGACCCGAGGTGACCACCCGGTCCGTTCCTGAGGTACTACCGCAACGGACTGTCCACCACCGCCGAAGCGACCGCCTCCCACGGGTGCCCCGTCCCCCGCAGCACCGGCGTGGTGGCAACACCGAGGCTGACACTTCTTGTCGGACGTGGCGGCGTGCGATGAACCCCGGCGGCATCGTGGTGTCGAACAGAACCGGAGACTCAGCCGTGACTCGATTCGCCCGTCCGGCGCGGCTGGGGCTGGTCACGGAGCCACCTGCGGACAAGACGGCTCGGATCAGTGTGGGTGCAGCCACACCCCGACCGCCATGAGCAGACCGGCGACCAGCAGGGGGACGGTGATCGGTTCCCCCAGCAGCGCCACGGCCAGGGCGGCACCGAAGAACGGGGCCACAGAGAAGTACGCACCGGTGCGCGCGGTGCCGAGCATTCGCAGGCCCACCACGAACAGCGCCAGGCTGGCGCCATAGGACAGTGCCCCGACCAGTAACGCACCCGACACGACCACGGCCCCCGGCCAGGTGGCACCGAGCAGGACGGCGAGAGCGATGTTCACAGACCCGGCCACGAGCCCCTTGACCATCGCGAGCCAGGTGGCGTCCACGAACGACACCCGACGGGTCAGGTTGTTGTGCCACAACCCGACACCGGCACCCACATACAGCAGCCCGGCGAGCAGCCACGGGCCGACACCGGCGAGCAGGGCTTTCGCCAGGGGCGTCCCCGCCCCGAACAGCAGCGCGGCCCCCAGCGCGGCCCCGACTCCGGGGTTGCGCAGCGGGGCGGCTCCCAACCGTGAAGACATGCTTCAGGCTGGATCGCGGAGCGGGGTGCGCGCGATCTGCCGAGCAGGGACGCGCACGCTTCAGGGGTCGCGTCGCCAGGCCGATCTGACACGCCCGTCGCCGCGCGACGATGTATTGGCCACCGGTGGCCGTCCTGCTGCTGTTCGCCTGATGCGCACCAGCGACTCGGGAGTTGGGATTCCGCCCGCCGTTGGTCGCGGCGACCCGGTCGGGACACTCTCGGCCTGTGCCCTGAACTACACGTCATATCGTGATCCCCACCCGAGATCCACATCCGCTGCCCCGGATGAAGCGCGCGGACCGGATCCTCCGGATCTGCTCAAGAAGCCCGGTCTTGGCTCCTCACGGGCCCCGCCCCCGCTCCATACTCGTGAGCACGACCGCGCCGGTCCAGCGGCCCTGCCCCGGCGCCCGGCACCCGGGACCAGGGACATCACCGTGAACGACGAGTCGGCCACAACGCGCTGCGCCCGATGGGGTCTCAGCGCGACCCTCATGGTCGGGCTGCTGACCAGCACCGGGGTGGGACTCGCCCACGCCGACGCCGGGGAACTGGATCTCAGTTTCCTCCCGCCGGCGCTGCCGACCACCGGCTTTTCCCGCGAGGTGAACAGTGCGACACCGGTCGGCGACGGCAAGTTCCTCATCGGTGGGTTCTTCGAGAGCACGGGGGGCGACCCGCCGTCGCGCACGTGGCGCGGCTCAACCGTGACGGATCACGCGACCTGACCTTCACGCCCCCCACTCTGAACGCGACCGTCTTCTCGGTCTCCGCACTGTCCGACGGCAAGTACCTCATCGCGGGCGGATTCCAGGACGCGGGCGGCGATCCGGCCACCGACTACGTCGCCCGCCTCAACAGCAACGGCACCCGGGACACCGGCTTCGCGCCGCCGTCGCTGAGCAGTTTCCTGTACGACGCAGCCCCCACCGCCGACGGCAAGTACCTCATCGGGGGGCGGTTCGAGGACGCGGGCGGCGATCCGGCCACCGACTACGTCGCCCGCCTCAACAGCAACGGCAGCCGCGACACCGGCTTCACCCCGCCCTCCCTCAACGGTCCAGTCGTGGCAGTGGTGCCGCTACGCAGCGGGAAGGTCCTGATCGCCGGGACGTTCACGAACGCCGGTGGCGACCCGGGCACGGACCACATCGCACGCCTCAACAGCAACGGCACCCGCGACACCAGTTTCACGCCACCGACCCTGACCACCGGGTCGGGCGTATCACCCAGCGTGGTGACGGCGGCCGAACTCCCCGATGGGCGCTACCTGGTCGGTGGCGACTTCCACGACGCCGGTGGTGACCCGGCCACGGACAACATCGCACGCCTCAACAGCAACGGTGGCCGCGACACCTCATTCACTCCCCTGGCTCTCGACGGCGAGGTGTCGACGGTTGCCGACACGATCGATGGGAGATACCTGATCGGCGGTAAGTTCGGCGATCACCTCGCACGACTCGATCCCGACGGTGGCCGCGACACCACCTTCCGGCCGCCCACGCTGGACGACTCCATGGCCACCGCGGTTCCGCTGAACTCGGGGAAGTCGCTGGTGGGTGGCCGGTTCCGCAACGCCGGTGGGTGGAGCGGGATGAACTACCTCGTGCAACTCCTCGGCGATCCCCCGGGCCCCAGCCCGACACCCACCCCCACACCCACACCCACACCCACACCCACACCCACACCCACACCCACACCCACGGTTCGCACCGCCCAGTCGGTGAAGCCGCCGGTCAGGAAACTGCGCAAGGGACGGACGGCGGTTGTGGCGAGGAAGAGCCGACAGGGTCAACGAGTCACCTGGCGAACCTCGACACGCACGATCTGCCGTGTGTCCCGCGGGCGCGTGAA
Organism: uncultured Micrococcales bacterium; assembly: GCA_903915555.1. GTDB lineage: Bacteria > Actinomycetota > Actinomycetes > S36-B12 > CAIWTL01. The sequence continues at coordinate 3,099 of CAIWTL010000636.1, forward strand.
GACACGCATGAAGGGGCGGTGCCGCCTCACCGCCACCGCGCCTGGGACAGCAACCCACCTCCCCCTCGTGCGGCGGTTCACCATCCGGGTGAGGTGATCCCCTGAGTGGCGGCGAGATGTCGTGCGTAGTCGGCCACGACCTGCGACCAACGGCCGAACGCCACGGTGGGGGCGACCGGTTGCGCTGTCCGGTACAGCCGCTCGAGCCGATCGACTGCGCCACTCTGCGGCGCGGACACGAAGAGATGATGGTTGGTCACAAGAATCCGCACGCAGCCTCACCTCCGGGAGCGAGACGCGGTTCGGACGGTGCCATTCGTTGATGCTAGGTCGTTGATGCTAGGCACTCCGGCCCCAGCCCACTGCCGCCTCCATGCGTCATGGGGTCACCGGTCCGCCGGATCCACCACCCCGGGGACATTCCACTTCCGATCGAGGACCCAGCTCGCACTCCGTACCGTCTAATGTCAGCAAGGTGCGAGCCTTCAGACATCGCCCCGCCGGTCTCCTGATACTCGGCGGAATGGTCGCCGTCGGCCTCCTGGGTACTCCGGCCGAGGGGGTTCGGGTCGGAGAGGTCACGGAGTTCTCGTCCGGAATCCCGCCCGCCGCGGGTCTCGCGGACCTCGCCCCCGCCCCGGACGGCGTGGTTCGCTTCGCCCAATACTCCGCCGACCGGTTGGGGAGTATCGACCGCCGTGGTCGCGTGACCCAGACTCCACTGCCCGCCGGCAGCGGACCACGGGGCGTCGCCTACGGCCCCGACGGAAACACGTGGGTGACCTTCGCCGACCACGGCAGCATCGCCCGCATCGGTGAGGATGGTCGGATCTCGCAATTCCGGCGGGGAATCCCACCGAACGCCCAACCCCAGTTCATCGCGTCGGGACCCGACGGGAACCTGTGGTTCACACTCTCCGAGGTACCGGCGATCGGCCGCATCACCGCCACCGGGCGGATCAACCTCTTCCGTGACGGGCTGCCCACCGAGGCCGAATTCATCACCCCCGGGCCAGACGGCGCCCTGTGGTTCACACTGCCTCAGAGCGATGCGGTCGGTCGGATCACCACTCGCGGCGCGGTGACGATCCATCGACGTGGGATCCCCGTGGGGTCCACGCCCTGGGACATCGTGGCCGCGCCCGACGGTCGACTGTGGTTCACCATGGTCGGCACCTCCCGAATAGGCCGGATCAGCACTTCGGGACGGGTCGAGTCGTTCCCGCTGTCAGCCCCCGGGCTCGGCATCGCCGTGGGCGCCGACCGCAACATCTGGGTCACCCAACCGGGGACCGACAGCGTCACGCGGGTGACCGGAAAGGGCCGAGCCACCGCGTTCACGACCGGCATCAGCGCGGGAGCCGAACCCCACGGGATCTCCGGGGGGCCCCTGGGGTCGTTGTGGTTCGGCGAGCTCGCCGGAGACCGCATCGCCCGCATCACCACGGGAGCAGCCCCTCCTCCGCACCGGCCCGTGGTGCGCGACTCCCACACCGGACCGGAACGGATCTCGGCAACCGTGCGGGTCCCCGATGGCGGCTGGCTGTCGCTGTCCGCCCGCTCGCGCGGATCTTCCACACCGTGTGTCGGGGCGCGGTGGGTGAAGCACAGGGGTGTGAGCGCCGTCAGTTGCCTTCGCCCTGACGGCGATGGCCGGCCACGGGCAGCCTGGCGTCTGCGGGTGACGTTCACGCCCTTCGGTGGCTCCCCCGGCGTGACCACCGAGACCATCTCTCGCGGCCGTGGATAGCCGACGCCGACGCGTCCTGGTGCTGCCCGGCGGTTCGGTCATCGGGCTCGAGATCATCCGTTCCCTCGCGCGGTCGCGACTGTTCGAGCCGATCGGCGCTGCGCCCGAGGACGACCACAGCCGGTTCACAGTGGACGAGATCCATCGGATCCCTCCGGTCTCCCACCCGGCATTCCTCGACACCGTGAACGAACTGGCTGCAGTGGCCAGAGCGGACGTCATCTTCCCGGCCAATGACGATGTCGGTCTGGCGTTCGCACACGCTCAGGAGTCGGGTCAGCTCGTCACCCCGGCACTTACGTCCGACCCCACGACCCACGAGATCACGCGCTCCAAGCGGTCCACCTACGTCCATCTCCACGGCGACGTCCCAGTACCTGCGGAAGTGTCGGATACCACCTCTCCCCCGATCTTCCCGCTGTTCGCCAAACCGGACCGCGGGCGCATGAGCATCGGGACGTTCCGTGTCGACACTCCGGCCGAGCTCGCGGTCGCCCGCCAGCGGAACCTCCTGGTGACGGAGTACCTGCCGGGCCCGGAGTACACCGTCGACTGCTTCACCGACCGGACCGGGGAGTTGCGCTTCGCGCGGGGAAGGACTCGCGAGCGGATCTTCGGCGGCATCTCGGCGCGGTCGCGTTGGGTGGACGACGACCGCATGCCGGCCATGGCCCGAGCCATCAACGGGCGGCTGAGCCTGCGGGGTGGCTGGTTCTTCCAGATGAAGGAGCGCAGGGACGGCGAACTGGTGCTCATGGAGGTGGCGCCCCGCATCGCCGGAACGATGGGCCTGTCCCGAGCGACGGGGGTCAACCTCCCGCTGCTGACTCTGCTCGATCACTTCGACGCCGACGTCGAGATCCCCGCTCCGGTCCCGGTGACCGAAGTGGATCGCGCCCTTGAGAGCGGTTTCCGCACGGACCTCACCTACGACCACGTCTACATGGGCCTGGCCGACCTCGTCCTCGTCGACGACTCCGTCGACCTGACGGCGATCCGGTTCATCTTCCAGTGCCGTAATCGTGGGATAGCCGTTCACCTCATCACCCGTCGCGCCGGGGACCTCGCTGCGACTCTTCGAAAGCACGGTCTGGCAGACCTCTTCGCGAGCATCCGGCAGATCGCCCCCACAGAACCGAAGTGGCCTCACGTGCAACGCGGCGCGGCGGTCTTCATCGACGCCTCGATCGCCGACCGCCGGGCCGTGACGCAGCACCGGGGAGTCCCGGCGTTCGATCCCCAGAACCTGGAGGCCCTCATCGACCACCGACGTTGAAACGCGCCCGTCGGGCGCTTCTCACGCGCCGGCCGCGACCCCTGGCGCCACAGGACGCCCTCCGGTTGGACGCCGGAGAGCGATCCCAGTCGTAGGGTCGCCCGGGCTGAGGACGAAGCGTCTCCGTGCCGAGGCGTGCTAGCGGTGGAAGGCCTCGCTGGGCGCGTCCTCATCGGGAATGATCGCGTCGGCCCACCACGCGGGGGGCGCTGGACGGGTTCCGTAGGTGGGCTCGACTCTTGACTCACCGGGAACCGCCATCGCCTGGGGAACGGCCTTGACCTGGCGGGCGACGACGGCTTCCTCGGTGATGTTGAAAATCGTGAGATCCTGCGTCTGCACCACCGGTCCGTCGAAGACCGCGGAGACCTCCTCCAAGATCGGCATCACGACCGCGGGCACGAGGAATGTGTGCCAGAGCGCACCCATCCGCGGCTGCACGAGGGAGAAGACCTTTCCCGCCGTCTTCGGGACGGTATGCGAGGCGGTGATGGTCTGGAACCGCTCGATGGGATCCCCCGTCACGGCGGCAAGGACGGCAGCTGACGGAAAGCACTCGTGGATGAGAAGGTCCGTCCCCTGCGCTGCGCGCACCAACGGCCAACATGGATGGGTATCACCGGAGAAGACCATGCTCAGGCCGGCGAAATCGACGCGGTAGCCCACTGCCCCGTGCAGGTTGTGGATCACCGGGAAGGCGGTGATGGTCACGCCGTCGCGCTCGTAGACGACCGACGTCACCGACGCGTCGAACTCGACCCCGATGAGCATCGCGGATTCGTTCGACGTGAAGCCACGGGTGGACTCGGTATCCCAGGCGCAGGCAGCCTCGATGGCGTCCATGGCCACTTTCGTACCGAACTTCGGTTCGGAGCCGTCGCCACCCCATACGTGCAACGGACCCTGGCGGCCTGCCTTGCGGAAACTGCCGAACAACGTGATCAGGTCCGCAGTGTGGTCGGCATGGAGGTGGCTGAGGAACACCTTGTCCAGGGAGTTGATCGGAAGACCCAGGCTCATGAAGTTCGCCAGTGAGCCGCTGCCCACGTCGAAGATGAACAGATCGCGGTCCCCATTGCCGACCTCGACCAGGACGCTGCCCGAGGCTTGGGCGCGGGTGGGGGGCGGATTGCCGCTGCCCAGGACCGTCACGCGGATCTCGCCGTCGTGGATGGGCTCCGCACCGGGGACGTAGACGTCGGGGTACGGCTCCCCGGGCCGACCGACGATCGGAGTGGTTGCGATTGCCTTGGTGCCGCCAAGATAGGCCAGATCGGTGTAGGTGGCGGAGGTGATCCCAGTCATCTGTATGTCCCCTCTCCTGCAGGGCAGCCGAGGCCACCCATCGCAATTGTCCCACTCATAGGGGACGAAGTCCCCCATCAGATCCTGTTGATCGTGACGGTGAAGACAGCCCAGTCGCGGTCCTTGCTGTTGTCCCAGCCGCTCGGCCGGCCGGCTACCACTACCGGGCGAAGACGCGACGCCGACGTCATCGGTTCCGGTGCCTTGACGCACGCCGGTGCCCCCTGACAGGGTCGCCGCATGACGACGCCCATCAACCTGACCACCGAATGGATCGCGCCCGGTTCCACCGATGCCGTCACGGCCACGGTCGAGTCGTCGCTCGCCGCGCAGGGCGGCAAGGTCACCGGCCTGGATGCCGACTTCGGCAACGCACTGAAGTTCCGTCTCATCGGCTCGCTCTTCGCCGGCGGTCAGGACAACCTGGTGTTCCATCTGCACGTTGACGTGCGTCCGGGGCCGGCCGACGGCCAGAGCCTCGTCCGCGCGGAGATGCGTTCCACCGAAGGCTTCTACCTGTTCAGCCTCAGCATCGTTGACGAGCAGTACCGGGCGCGGTTCACCACCGTCACCGATACCCTGCGCGCCGCCACCGGCGAAGTCACTTCCTGACCGGCTACACCTAGCCGGGTGTGGCCGTGGCGAGCAGCCCGGGCCGCGTGGCCGTTGAAATAGCTTGTGGCGGACCGGGACCGTTGCATGCAACCACTTGGCATCCGCGACGTCAGCCGGTCCCGTTGATCCGGCAGGTGATCGGTGACGCAGCCTGGACCCGCCACGTCTTGCGCCACACGGCCCGCTTCCGTCCGGCCTTCTTGGCCGTGATCACCGCATGGACTCGCAACGCCTTGGTACATACCGGGGCTGCCGTGATCCGCACCCGACCCATGCTGGCCGAGGTACGCCGCACCGTCACATCACACAACCGATCCGCCACCCGACCACGCAACTTGTTGCCATGCAACGAACACCACGCCCTGGCACTGGTCACCGTGCCGTTGGTCCGCACCTTACGGACCAACACACTGCGCTTGTTCGCCTTGATCGTCTTGCCATGTGAACCCACCACCAACGTCGTCGTCTTCGCCGGCGTCGGGGTGGGCGTCACCGCGAAGTCCGCCGTCACACTACGCGCACCCAGGACCGTCACCGTGCACGTCGACGCCGTCCCCGAACACGCCCCACCCCACCCGGTGAACGTCGACCCCGCCGCCGGCGCCGCAGTCAACGTCACCACCGACGACAACTCAAACGACGCACTACACGTCGGCCCACAGTCAATGCCGGCTGGACTTGACGTCACCGACCCCGACCCCGACTTCTGCACGGTCAACGGGTAAACGATCGGAGCACTACTGATCGCCTGCACGACACTGTCACGTCTCCAGACCGCCGTGGCACTACCGTCCGGCGCCAGCCCCACCTCCGGAGTGTCGGCATTACCGCCCGTCTGGGACAGGTCCTGTGGGGACCCAAAACTGGCTGCGCCAGCCGCACGCGTCGCCGCCTGCACCACGGTCTGACCTCCGTCAGCCCGTAACCACACCACCGTGGTCGTACCGTCCGGCGCCACCGCCACTTGTGGCCACGCAGCACTCCGGCTGGCGTCCGACAGATCCTGTGAGGATCCGAAACTGGTTGCACCCGCAGCACGTGTCGCTGCCTGCACCACTGCCGACGCAATGCCGTCGTCTTGCGCCCAGACCACGGTGGTCGCACCGTCTGCCGCCACCCCCACCTGCGGGGAAACCGCATTCTGGCCCGGCGTCGACAGGTTCTGCGGTGATC
>CAIWTL010000637.1 GCA_903915555.1 uncultured Micrococcales bacterium
TGACGGAACCCACGACGACCGAGAGTCCGGTCGTGACAGCAGCCGACGAGAGGCCCGCGCCGACGATGGCGGCCGCAGTCGCGGTCATGATGCCCGACGTGGCCACGGTGATCGCCGCCGAGACAAGGATCGTGGTGAGCCACTGCCACCACGCGGCCCGGCCCGTCTCATCACGCGAGTTGACGCCATCCTGGTTGGCGTAGTCGTAGTCGTTCGCCGATCCACCGAGCTGGGGGTCGGGCTGCAGGAACCGCCCCAGCGCCGGGACGTAGAGCCGCTGCCCCAGCAGGACCACGGCTTCTCCCGTCTGTTCGGTCTGTCGTCCCGACCGTCCCAACCAGCCGAGGACCGGTGCCGCGCTCTGCGTGGATCGCGGCGCGCGGGTGAGCGACTCCCCGAACGGGGTGTACAGCGCCGGGCCCGCGTCGCTGGAACGACCGGTGGCGTCGGTCGAGAACATGGAGTTCCCGGACACACTCGGATACAGCCAGGTCTGGGAGGCGGGGTCGTCCGGGGAGTCGGTCAGATCCCGCTGGACGGTGACACCTCCGGGGAGTTGGACGGTGTGGACCACCGGACGGCCACCGCCGTCGAGTATCAGGCCCCCGATGCTGTACCGGTCGGTCCTGGTCGACGACGGGGTGATGGTGGTCTTCGCGACGACGGTCCCGGCCCCGTCACGCTGGTAGTCGAAGCCGGCGCCGGTGTCGGAGTTGCGTACCGAGACGACGTCACCGGCCACGTCGTAGTCCATTCCCAGCTCACCGATCGTCGTGACGTTCCCGCGGTCGTCGTACTCGACATCGCCGGACAGATCCCTGTCCCCCGACACGCTGGTCAGGCGATCGGCGCGATCGTGGTCGTACCCGATCGCCCGCCGCCCGTCGACCAACTGCCTGGTCCGATTGGAGTTGAGGTCGTAGGAGTAGCTCCACGACGTGTCCTTCACGTTCTGATCGGTGGTGAGTTCCACGTCGGACAGCCGAAGCGCGTCGTCGTAGCTGTAGTCGAACCGGGAGACATCGTCGGCCCTCGACAGTCGCGACGAGAGGACGCGGCCGGAGTCGGCCACCGTGTGCGCGGAGCGCCACATGGTGTCGTCGGCATCGGTCCATTCGAACTCGTCGGGCACCCCGGTCCCGTCGAACTCGACGTCCAGGGCCACTCCGTTCCCGTAACTCGCCGCGGTCAGGCGCTCCGCGTCGTCGTACCGGCCGCGCGCCGACACCACGGTCCTGCCCCCCGACAACGTGTCACTGACCGTCGTCTGGGTCAGCAGCCCGGCGACGTAGGTGAACACCTGCGTGCTCGAGTACCCCGTGGCCGCCGTTGTCGCGACACGGACGGGTTTGCCCGCAGCGTCGTACGTCGTGGTGACGCGGGTGCCCCATCCGTCGGACTGCTCGACGGGGAGTCCGAGCAGGTTGACCCTGCTGGTGCTGGTCCGCTCCCCCGATCGCGTGGAGCGGCTCACCTGCTGCGAGACGAGAGGATTGCCGGCCACGAAGGAGTAGGACACGCTGCGCTCGTCGCTGCCGTCCGAGATCCGGACCGACTGCAGTTGGCCCGCGTCGCTGTAGTAGCGGCAGGACAGGGCACCCCCGTCGGACCGCGCCGCCACCGGCGTGCCGTCGTCGGCGTACCA
>CAIWTL010000638.1 GCA_903915555.1 uncultured Micrococcales bacterium
CGGCGGTGACGCGACCCGGGGCGACGTCCACCGCACGGGCCGGGTCGGCGACCGGGGCACTGGGCAACGTCGTGTCGAGGAAGACCACGGAGCGGGCGGTACCTATCGGTGCATTGCGCGTCGGCATGCGGGTCGCGACGACCCCCACCGCATCGAGCACACCGTCATCGATGTTCCGCGCAAGTCGGCCACCGTCGAACACCGTCCGCGACGTGCGTACCAAGGGCTCGGTGTCCAGCAGGGCGCGCAGGCCCGGTCCCCGGCTGACCAGCGAGCCGGGGATCAGTCGACTGCCCGCTCGCACGATCGACCCCAGCGGGTGGCCGAGGATGTCCTTGCGGCCCATCGAGCGCCACACGTCCACGAGGCGTCGGCCGGCGCGGTCGCTGCCCAGATGCGCGAACGATCCCCACAATGCGGCGTTGATCGCCCCGGCGCTGGCGCCCAGGAAGATCGTCGGTGCGAGATCACGGCGCTCAAGTTCGGGGACGATCTCGGCGAGAGCGCCCGCCTGGAAGGCCCCGCGCGCAGCGGCACCGGTGAGTACGACAGCGACACTGCGGGGCATGGGGGAACAGTAGTGGCGCGTCGGGTGCGGATTCCCCACCGGGCCGTGGCGTGCCTCTCGCGTCACAATGGCGGGGTGGAGCCACGCCAGGCAGACGAGCGGCCGGCAGACGAGCGGCAGCTCGGCGACCATGCCCCGGTCGACGATGCCGTGAGCGGCGTCGCCGCGGTGGCGTCCGACGAGAACCCCATGCACCGGCTGCTCGGTGGTTGGCGCGGCGGCCTCGAGTCGGCAGCGCCCAGCCTCGCCTTCGCCGTGGTCTATGTTCTCGGCGGTCAGTCGCTCACGGCGGCGCTCATCGTGGCGCTGGTCATCGCGGGTGTGCTGGCCGTGCTGCGGCTCGTGCGGCACGAGAAGCCGGTGCGGGTGCTGGGCGGACTGCTGGCCGTCGGGATTGCGGCCCTGGTGGCGGCCCGGACGGGCAACGCCGCGGACTACTTCCTGCCCAGCCTGCTGGCCAACGCCGTGTCTGCGCTCGCGTGGGCGCTGTCGATCCTCGTCGGATGGCCCTTGCTGGGCGTCGTCGTCGGGTTCGCTCTGGGGCAGAAGACCTCGTGGCGCTCCGATCCCGATCTCGTACGTGCCTACAGTCGGGCGTCGTGGCTCTGGACGCTGTCGTTCGTCGTCCGGGCCGGTGTCCAGGCGCCGCTGTGGCTCAGCGACAACGTGATCGGACTGGGAGTCGCCCGGCTCGCCCTCGGGTGGCCGATGGTGCTGGTGGTGATCGGCCTGTCGTGGTGGATCATCCGCCGTACGCTGCCGCCGGACCATCCCGGGGTGCTGCATCCCCGCGCGGCGGGGGATCGGAGCGGGTGACGGGAATCGAACCCGCACCATCAGCTTGGAAGGCTGAGGCTCTACCATTGAGCTACACCCGCGCGTCCCGGTTCCCCGGGCGCTCCGGCAAGTCTAAGGGGCGCAACGACGCCGGTGGTTCCCACCCCGCCCGGATGACCTGCTCGGATCCACGCGGGGCGTAGCGTAGTGGCTAGCGCGCCTGCTTTGGGAGCAGGAGATCGCGGGTTCGAGTCCCGCCGCCCCGACCAGTTGCGGCGCCATGCCAGTAGTGTCGGTGCGGCGTCCGGCACTCCTGGCTTGTCTCTGTGCCGCGTCCGCGGATGCTCCTGATCTTGACGCTCCTGATCTTGGTCGTGGTGTGGCGAATCTGCTCCTGATCTAGGACGCAGTGCGGCCGAATGCGCTCCTGATCATGGATGAGGATCGACTCCTTGAGCGTGGCCGAGGGTCAGGGGCCATCCAGACAGCTTGATCAGGAGCGTGACCTGCACAGGCCGCTCCATGATCAGGAGTGTCTCGGGCGGGGGATCTCCAAGATCAGGAGCGTTTCCGCCGGCAGGTCCAAGATCAGGAGTGCATCCGACGGCAGGTCCAAGATCAGGAGCGTTTCCGACGGCAGGTCCAAGATCAGGAGGCGTCGGTGTCAGGTCGATGACCGCGGCACGGAACAGGTCCGCCGTGCTGTCGATGTGGTCGTCAGACGGTGGTCACCTCTTGGCGCGTATCACCCGAACGCGGAACACGTGTGTGTAGGCCGAGTAGTCGGCGAGGGCGGGTGCACGGGCAGTCAGGCGGCAGACCCCCGCCTTGCGCGCCACAAGCCGACTCTTCCTGACGCTGCAGGTCTTCCGGGTCCCGCTGATCCACGTGACGCGGGCACCCTGTGCCGTGACGCGGCGCAGGGTCACCCGGCTGCCCACCCGGATCCGGTCC
>CAIWTL010000639.1 GCA_903915555.1 uncultured Micrococcales bacterium
AGCCGACCGTTGTACCACCCACCCAGGAACCACATGCGGTCCTGAAAGGTCAGCGTCATCGGAAGATCACTGTGCTTCCAGGGGGCGGCGGCGGTGACGAGTTTCCACTCCCGGCCGTCGGTCGAGCTCCAGACATCGCGGGGCGGGGCCTGGAACGAGTCGAACCAGCCGCCGAAGATCCAGACGCGATCCCGGAAAACCACTTCCCCCTGGGAGTCACGGGGCTGCCACGGTGCGGCCACAGTCTCGCGCCGCCAGGCGAGGGGTTCGGCCGCGGAAACGGGAACCCCGGCCAGCGGCAGGGCCAGTGCCGCAGTGAGCAACACGAGCAGGCGGACCGCAGGGTGGCGAGACGCGAAGCACATTGAGTGTCCTTGGGGCGAAAGGCCAGGGGAGTACCGTGCCATCGGCACGGCCGGATCATGTCGCACCGTCGCGATTTTCGCAAATGGTCGGTGGAATCGCTGTCGGTCCTCGCGGGTCATCGACATGCCTGCAAGCCCCTGACGCCTGTGTTGAACGTCGACAATCCACCGGGGACCATTCGGTCTGACGGACGTGCGGCCGGTCGGAATAACGCAGACGTTGTTGCTGGTGGGCTGTCGGCACCTGTCAGCCCTTGATCCAACGGTGGTGCCCGGCAGGACATCCCGTGCATCGCTCGTGGAAAATCACAACGCCTCACCCGGCAGAAACCGGGCGAGGCGTTCGGGGTGCGCCGATTCTCGATCACAACGAACCATGTCGCTGCTGTGGAAACCACAGATGCTGCCGGCGGACCCGTCACCCGCGACGCGTGGGGCTGTGAAGGCTGATCAACCGTAGCGGCTGCCACCATTATTGAGGGTGAAGACCGTGCCTGTGATCACCTTGATCCGGTCGTCGGCAGCCAGCGTGAACACGTTGGAGCGGAGAAGTCCCCCGGCGGTCCGACCGGCATCGAGGCGAATCACCGAGAGTTCGCCGGTGGTCAGTCGCGAATCCTGCAGGAACCAGGCATTGAGTGCACGCAGCCCCCGGGAGGGCATCTGGCCGACCAGGTAGACCGAACCCTCGCCGTACACGCTCCAGCGCCAGTCGTTCCGTCCGGCCGGTTCCACCAGCAGGGACGTCTCTTCATCCACACCGATCCCGATCGTGCGTGACCGAGCGGCGAAGGTGATGAGTCGTCCCATGCGGTCGCGACTGGAGAAGTGGGTATCGAAGAGGAAGCCCGAGAGGGGGGAATTGAGACCGGTCGACAGCGAGGCGAAAGGCAGCCCCGGTGATCCCTGGGGCAGCACATTGACCCGGGTGTCGAATGGACGCTGGGGAGCGAACGAACCCCGGACCGAGTCCCAGGGAAGATCGACGCAGGCAAACTGACCGAGGACCGCGAGACCGGCACTGGTCCCTCCGATCGCGACGGGACTGGCCGCGGCCCGGACCGGGCTGGCCGCCATCAGGGTGCCAGCCCAGCGCGAGGTGTAGAACGACTGCGCGCCCCCACCCAGCCACAGCACGTCGGCACCGTCCACGATGCGGGAGAGTCGCGGGTCGTTGCACTGTTCCCGCAGGGTGATGTTGAGTCCGGTCACCGACCGGGCGGTCCCCTGTGCGTAGTCGTCGAATGCCGAGTTGACGCGGTCCTGCTGTTCGAGTCCCTGACCGAAGAGAACGATGTCACCGC
>CAIWTL010000640.1 GCA_903915555.1 uncultured Micrococcales bacterium
CGGTGTACGCTGATCGTCGCTCGCCCCAATAGCTCAGTCGGTAGAGCGTCTCCAGGGTAAGGAGAAGGTCTACGGTTCGATTCCGTATTGGGGCTCCATGCCGCGGCATCGCGGCAGCAGACAACTGCATGCGGCACCACGGTGCCGGGGCGGAGTAGCTCAGCCTGGTAGAGCAAGCGGCTCATAATCGCTGTGTCGTGGGTTCAAGTCCCGCCTCCGCTACCACCACCCTCCCGACTTCCCATCCGAAAGGCACACCATGGCCAAGGCCAGCGACGTCCGCCCCAAGATCACCCTGGCATGCCAGGACTGCAAGGAGCGGAACTACATCACCAAGAAGAACCGCCGCAACGATCCCGATCGCCTCGAGATCAAGAAGTTCTGCCCGCGCTGCAACGCCAGCACGGTGCACAAGGAGACCCGCTGACCCCTTCCGGGGTCCCGGCGGCCGGGCGGTAGATTTCCTCCGTTCCATCATTTCGGAGGTGTGGCATGGGTCGGTTGGACGACCGGGTGGCGATCGTGACCGGCGGAGGGCGCGGTATCGGGCGGGCCACCTGCCTCAGACTCGCCGCGGATGGCGCCGCCGTCGTGGTCAACGACATCGACGAGGCCCCCGCCCAGGAGACCGTCGCCCTCATCTCGGCGGCAGGGGGCACTGCGGTCGCCGTCGTGGCGAACACGGTCGACCTCGATCAGGCGCGGGCGCTGACCGCCGCGGCGGCGGACGAGTTCGGGAAACTCGACATCGTCGTCAACAACGCCGGGACCACGCGGGACAAGATGTTCCACGGTCTCGACGACGAGCTCTTCGACTTCGTCGTGGACACCAATCTGAAGACCGGATTCCACACGACCCTGGCTGCCATGCCGTACATGCGTGAGGTCGCCAAGGCGGAGATCAAGGAGTACGGCCGTCCGGCGTACAACCGCAAGTTGGTCTTCACCTCCAGCGTCGCGGCACTGATGGGCAATCCAGGGCAGTTCAACTACACGGCCGCCAAGGGCGCGGTCATCGCGACGACCAAGACCCTGGCCCGCGAGCTCGGGCCGTTCGGGATCAACGTCAACGCCGTGGCGCCCGGCTTCGTGGAGACCCGGCTCACCGCGGCCAAACAGGCCGGCGAGACCTACGGGATCCCCGAGGAGATGCGGACGATGGCCCGCGCCATGATCTCCCTCGGCCGACTCGGGGAGCCGGAGGACATCGCCAACGTCACCGCGTTCCTGGTGTCATCCGACGCCGACTTCGTCTCGGGTGTGACGATCCCCGTCACGGGTGGCCAGCTCGGCGGCATGTGATGCCGCTCAATGCGTCGTTCGTGGGCAAGGCCTATCCGCCGATGCCCGCCTACCTGGTGGGACGGGAGCACATCCGCGACTACGCCACCGCCATCGGTGATCTCGACCCCGCCTTCCACAACGTCGACGCCGCGCGGGAGCTCGGGTATCCGGATCTCATCGCACCGCCCACTTTCGCCTTCTCCCTGACCATGAAGGCCATGGCGATGGCGATGTTCGACCCCGATCTCGGTCTGGATTACGGGCGCGTGGTGCACGGGGAGCAGCACTTCGCGTACGAACGTCCCATCTGCGCCGGCGACGAACTGACGGTGTCCTGCGTCATCGCAGAGATCCGCTCGTCGGGCCGCAATGAGTACCTGACGACCCGCAGCGAGGTGTCCACCGTCGAGGGCGAGTTGGTCGTCACGACGCGTGAGGTCATCGTCTCCCGTGGGACAGCGACGGACGGGGAGTGATCATGCCGACCTGGGACGAGGTATCGGTCGGGGAGTCGCTCCCCGGTTTCGCCGCGCGGGTCAGGCGAGTGGACCTCGTCATGTACGCGGGGGCCAGCGGGGACTTCAACCCCATCCACTGGAACGAACGGGTGGCGAAGTCCGTCGGTCTGCCGGACGTGATCGGGCACGGGATGCTCACGATGGCGATCGCCGGCCGCATCGTGACGGAGTGGACGGGTGACCCGGGGGCCATCGAGTCCTATGAGGTCCGGTTCAGCCGCCCAGTGGTGGTCCCCGACGACGACCGGGGCGCGGAGATCCGCGTCGGTGCGACGGTGGTGGACAAACTGGAGGACGGCAGGGTCGTCGTCGACATCACGGCGGTGTGCGGCGATGACGAGGTCCTGACGAGCGCACGCGCGGTGGCCCTCCTGAGGGTCTGATCCAGCACGGCTTCACATCCGGGACGCGACCTGCGCGGCGAGCGCTTCCCCCTGCTCCGGCTCCAGTGGGTCGTCGACATGGTCTGTCCGTCCCGTGTGCGGCTGTCCCTACGATAGTCGGGTGACCGACCGCCACCCCGTTCCCGCTGTCCCGCCGGAGGCGCAGGAGGAGTTGCGGGACGTGACAACCCTGCGGGTGGGGGGTCCGGCGCGGCGGCTCGTGGCGGTCTGCGATGAGGCGGACCTCGTCAGACGGGTTCTGGCCGCCGATGAAGCGGGAGAGTCTCTGCTGCTCTTGGGTGGCGGCAGCAATGTCGTCGTCTCCGATGAGGGCTTCCCGGGAGATGTGTTGTTGGTCCGCACGCACGGCGTGGACCGGGTCGAGGGATGTGGCGCGTCGCAGGTCGTCGTCGCGGCGGGGGAGGACTGGGACGACCTCGTCGCCTACACCGTGGAGCAGCAACTCGCGGGACTGGAGTGCCTGTCCGGCATCCCGGGGTCGGTGGGCGCGACACCCATCCAGAACGTCGGGGCCTACGGGCAGGAGGTCGCCGACGTCATCTCTCGGGTCCGGGTGCTCGACCGAGTGACCGGTGAGATCCGCGAACTGCTGCCCGCCCAGTGCGGGTTCGCCTACCGCGACAGCGTGTTCAAACGACGCCCCGACCGCTATGTCGTGCTCGAGGTCGCCTTCCGGTTGGAGCGGACGGGCTCGTCGCAGCCCATCCGCTACCCCGAACTGGCGCGGTCCCTGGGCGTCGGTGTCGGTGACCGGGCACCCCTCGGGAAGGTCCGCGAGGCGGTCCTGGCGCTGCGGGGTGGCAAGGGAATGGTTCTCGACGCCGCCGATCACGACACGTGGAGTGCCGGCTCGTTCTTCACCAACCCGGTGGTCGACCCTGCGGTGGCCGATGCCCTCCCGGACGATGCCCCGGCCTTCCCAGCCGCCGGCGGGATCAAGGTCAGCGCTGCCTGGTTGATCGACAACGCGGGCTTCGGAAGGGGTTACGGACTGCCCGGAGCCGTGTCGCTGTCGACCAAGCACACGCTCGCCCTGACCAATCGCGGGTCCGCGCGCACCGAGGATCTGCTCGAGTTGGCACGTCGGATCCGTGACGGCGTCGCGGATCGTTTCGGCATCGTGCTCGTCCCGGAGCCAGTGTTCATCGGCTGCTCCCTGTAGGCCCGGGCTCAGGGCCCGGATCGGTGACCGTGCCCTGTCCGATGGCCCTGATACGGGCTTCCAGGTCATCGAGACCCTTGTCCATGACGGGTGTTCCCCGCCGGTCGTCCAGTTCGCCCGAGTAGATGACGGACGCGAGGGAGATCACTCTGGCGTTGGCCTCCTGCAGGTCGTGCAACTGCTGCTCGGCCACGGATGCGTCGCGCAGCATCGCTATGTCGTCCTGCAGGTTCTTGCGCTGCAGCAGAAAGGCGCCCTCGCGCTGCAGGACGGCTGATGTCGGCGCCGTAGGGTCGGCAACACGTCCCTTCAGGTGGGCCACGACGTCGAGGAGGGCCGCCTTCGCTGCCGACACGTGCAGGTCCGATTGGGGTCGCACCCGCAGGATGAAGGAGGACACGAGAACCGCGGTGATGGCGGCCGCCGTGATGTCGACGGCCCGCACCGTGGCCCACTGCAGGAATGCGCCGTCGGGCAGTCCGGTCAGCAGGACGACCGCGGCGCCGAGCGCGGCCGCCATGACCGTGAAGTTCCGCAGCTGCCACGCGAAACCGGCGATGAGAAGACCAGCTGCGAGAAACGCGATGACCGGAGCCGGCAGGACATAGGACAGTGCCACCGCGCCCACGGCGCCCAGCCATGTCCCGAAGGCGTACTGGACGGCTCGCGCCCAGGTGGCGCGCGCATTGGTCTGCATGATGGAGAACAGGGCCAGCAGGAACCAGAACGACTGCGGGATGGTGGTCGACACCATCACGTACGTGGCGACCCCGAGGGCGAGCGCGCGTTGGACGCCGTAGCGGAAGCTGGCTGAGCGCGGACGCAGGACCGACATGACCACGGTCTTCCGCAGAGACCCTGAAGGGAAGGGAACGAGCAGCGGTCTTGTCCGTCCCGCCAGGATCTCCTGAGCGTAGTGCAGTGCGTAGTGCCATCGACCCCAGCAGAACCGGTCGCGAGGTGTGGCGCTCGCGGCACTGTGATCGGCGAGCACCGACAGAGCGTCCGAGATGGGCGGCGTTATCGCCCGTGGCACGGGGGCGCCTCGGGGTAGCAGGGTTCCGGCGACGGACTGCTGGGCACCCTCGGCTTCCCGGTAGGCGGGTGTCTCCTTCTCCGAGGACAGCCAGTCGCGCGAGATCATGGCCAGGACCGCCAACTGAGTCAGGGACATGAGCGCCTTGGGGGCCGCATCGAGACGCAACATCAGAATGATCGAGCTCATCTCGGCCCACGTCACGTCGACGCCCCACGCGCCGGCGGCGAGGCGCCGGGTCTGTTTGCGCGCATCCCAGCCGGACAGGATCACCAGGGTGACGAGCGCGCCGAGCAGGCCCGCGGCCGCACCGAGCATCGCCCCGACCTCGTCGGCGGACTGGGTGAGCGTCGTGCCCTTGGCGAGGAGCAGCAGGTAGACGATGGTGGGGAACGTTCCCAGCAGGGGGCCGATCACGGGGATGGCGGTCCACACAGTGGCGACGAAGACGAGGAAGACCATGCCGAGCGTGGCGAGCCAGGGGCGCCCCATCGCAGCGCTGCCGAGTGCCGCGACGAGGATCATCAGGACTCCCGAACTGACCACGAGACGCAGTGCCATGACGAACGGCCCCATGGCGGTCAGGAGACCGAGGAACAGGCCGCAGAGGCCCGACAGCGCGACGGTCTGACCGCCCGTGATGCGCTCGACGAGCAGCCCGAACATGACGCCGAGGATGGCTCCCAGTGCCGCTGCGACCGAGTTCTGCCAGGCCACCGGCTTGTCGCGGTCGGTGGACAGGGTCGAACCGATCCACTGCGTGATCGACATGGCGGGAGTATGGCAGGGGGGAGGGTGCCCACTCCTGCGGATGAAAAGGCCCCGTTCACTCCGACAGAAGTGCGCGGATGCGCTCGACCCCCTCGATGAGGTCGGCGTCGCCGAGCGCGTAGGAGAAACGCAGGTAACCCGGCGTCCCGAAAGCCTCACCCGGGACGACCGCCACCTCGACCTCATCGAGGATGATCTCGGCGAGTTCCGTGGTGCTGGTGGCCACGCGGCCCCGGATGTCGCGACCCAGCGCCCCCTTGACCGACGGATAGGCGTAGAAAGCGCCCTCCGGCTCCGGGCACACGAATCCCGGGATGCCGTTGAGCCCCGCCACAATGGTCAGTCGGCGGCGGTCGAACGCCTCACGCATCTGCTCGACGACGCCCAGGCCGCCGGACACGGCGGCGAGGGCGGCCGCCTGCGCGACGTTGCAGACGTTGGAGGTGGCATGGGACTGCAGGTTGGTGGCCGCCTTGACCATGTCGGGAGGACCGATCATCCAGCCGACGCGCCAACCGGTCATGGCGTACGTCTTGGCGACGCCGTTGACGACGATGCACTGGTCGGCCAGATCGGGCACCAGCACCGGCATGGAACTGAACGTCGCGTCGCCGTAGACGAGGTGCTCGTAGATCTCGTCGGTGATGACCCAGATCCCGCGTTCGACGGCCCATTGCCCGATCGCCTCCACCTCCGCCGGTGAGTAGACGGCGCCGCTCGGGTTGGACGGGGAGACGAAGACGAGGGCCTTCGTGCGGTCGGAGGTGTACTTCTCCAACTGGGCGATGCTGGTCCGGTAACCCGTGGACTCGTCGGTGGGCACATCGACGACGAGCCCACCGCAGAGATTGATCATCTCCGGGTATGTGGTCCAGAAGGGGGCCGGCAGCAGCACCTCGTCCCCGGGATTCAGCAGCGTGGCGAAGGCGTTGTACAGCGCCTGCTTGCCGCCGTTGCTGATCAGGACCTGCTGCGGCGTGACCTGCAGTCCCGAGTGCTGCGCAGTCGTCGCGGCCACCGCCTCCTTGAGGGCCGGCTGGCCCCCGGCGGGCGAGTATCGGTGGCTCTTGGGGTCCCGGGCGGCGACAACTGCCGCCTCGACGATGTAGTCGGCGGTCGGGAAGTCGGGCTCTCCGGCGCCGAAACCGATGACGGGCTTCCCCTCGGCCTTCATTGCCTTCGCCTTGGCGTCCACGGCGAGGGTGGCGGACTCGGCGATGGCGCCGATGCGTTGCGAGATCCGGTGAGTGACGGCCATGTGGTCATCCTCTCACCGCGGGGAGTGGGGAGTCCGCCCCAGGTCGCGGCGGATCGCGCCCAGCAGGGGGATTGGACCCCAGCGGGGGGGTGCATCTACACTCGGTCGGGCGCGTCGCGCCGTGCGCAAGCCTGCCTTGGTTCCCCGGGAGTGGGTGCACACGGAGTCGTCGTCGCCACCAACCGGTCGCCCTGGGCGGCTCGAGGTAGAGGGTCGTAGCTCAATTGGTAGAGCACCGGTCTCCAAAACCGGCGGTTGGGGGTTCAAGTCCCTCCGGCCCTGCGCGGACGCCGTCCGGCAGTGGGCGGCGGGAGTCGACCGACGCACGAGCGTCGGCACAACGTGCGGAGGATGAGTGAGCGGAACGGGAACGGCACCGGCCGACCGGGAGAGCCTGGGCTGGTTCGCCCGGCTGTCCTTGTTCCTCCGCGAGGTCATCGCGGAGTTGCGCAAGGTCATCTGGCCCACCCGCAAGGAACTGACCGCCTACACCGGGGTGGTCATCGTGTTCGTCCTCATCATGGCGGGCATCATCGCGCTCATGGACTTCGTGTTCGGGCGCGGGGTGCTGGCCCTGTTCGGTGGCGAGTGAGTCAGGGAGAGTCGTGTCAGAACACCCCCAGTCGTCCGATCGTCAGGACAAGTCCGACGATCCGGTCCTCGACGCCGTCGACGACACCCCCGCGGGCTTCGAGTCCGGGGACGAGACCGCCGCTGTGGATGCCGAGTTGTCCTCGGTGTCGGATCCGCTCCTGGCCGACGACGCGGCTGACGAGTACGAGACGTCGTCCGCCGCTTCGGCCGCGGAGGTGACGTCGGTCGACGCCGACGCCGCCATCGCGACCCAGACCGAGACCGACGCCGACGTGCTCAGCACCCCCGTCGATCAGGCGGTCGACCTCGATGGCGCCGAGTCGGCCGCCGAGGACGCCACCACTGCGAAGGACTCCCCCGAGGAGCCCGAGGAGCCCGACCTGCGCGAGTCGCTGATGATGCAGCCCGGGGACTGGTACGTCATCCACTCCTATGCCGGGTACGAGAAGCGCGTGAAGGCGAACCTCGAGAAGCGGCGCGAGACCATGGACCTGGAGGACCGCATCTTCCAGGTGGAGGTCCCCGAGGAGGAGGTCTGGGAGGTCCGCAAGGGCGAGAAGAAGAAGGTCCGTCGGATCAAGCTCCCCGGCTACGTGCTCGTGCGGATGGACCTGGACGACGAGACCTGGGGCGCCGTCCGGCACACCCCCGGTGTCACCGGTTTCGTGGGCAACGCCCAGCACCCGCACCCCCTGAGCATCGACGAGGTCGTGCGCATGCTCCAGCCGCCGGAGCCCGCGAAGCCCGCGGCTGTGGCAGCCGACGGCGGTGGCGAGGCGGAGGGCGGCGCCGGTACCGGTACCACCGCGACCAAGCCGGCCGTCATCGTCAGCGATTTCTCGGTGGGCGACGTCGTCACGGTCATCGACGGGCCGTTCGCGACGCTGCAGGCCAGCATCTCGGAGGTCAACGCCGAGAGCCAGAAGCTGACGGCCATGGTGGAACTGTTCGGCCGGGACACCCCCGTCGAGTTGCGTTTCGACCAGGTCGAACGGGCATAGCACGCCCATCCACGGGCATACCCAGACGAGGCAGAAGAAGGAACAGAGGAAGAACATGGCTCCCAAGAAGAAGGTCGCCGGGCTCATCAAGCTGCAGATCCAGGCGGGTCAGGCCAATCCCGCGCCGCCGGTCGGTCCCGCGCTCGGTCAGCACGGCGTGAACATCATGGAGTTCTGCAAGGCCTACAACGCGGCCACGGAGAACCAGCGCGGCGAGGTCATCCCGGTCGAGATCACGGTCTACGAGGACCGCTCGTTCGACTTCATCACCAAGACCCCGCCCGCCGCCAAGCTCGTCCTGAAGGCCGCCGGACTCCAGAAGGGCTCCGGTGAGCCGCACAAGACCAAGGTCGGGTCCATCACCCGCGACCAGGTGCGGCAGATCGCCGAGACGAAGATGCCCGACCTGAACGCCAACGACATCGACGGCGCGATGAAGATCATCGAGGGCACCGCCCGGCAGATGGGCGTCACCGTCACCGGCTGACGCGGAACGAACGTCCACTCCCTCCCGGGGGTGGGGGTGTCGCCACCGTGGCGATACCCGAGTGGCAGGGCACGTGCATGCCCGATGACCACGACTGCGATGAGGAGCAGAACATGAAGCACGGGAAGAACTACCGCAAGGCAGCGGAGCAGATCGACAAGGACAGCCTCTACGGCCCGCTGGAGGCCATGGAGCTGGTCAAGAACAACGGCACCGAGAAGTTCGACGCCACCGTCGAGGGCGTCGCCCGCCTCAGCGTCGATCCGCGCAAGGCCGACCAGATGGTGCGCGGCACGGTCAACCTGCCCCACGGCACCGGCAAGACCGCTCGCGTGATCGTCTTCGCGGCCGGGGAGAAGGCCGAGCAGGCCCGAGCCGCCGGCGCTGACGAGGTCGGCAGTGACGACCTCATCGAGAAGGTCGCCGGAGGCTGGACCGATTTCGACGCCGCCGTGGCGACGCCCGACATGATGGGCAAGGTCGGCCGGCTGGGCAAGGTCCTCGGCCCCCGTGGCCTCATGCCCAACCCCAAGACCGGCACCGTGACCATGGACGTGGCCAAGGCCGTCGAGGAGATCAAGGGCGGCAAGATCGAGTTCCGGGTCGACAAGCACGCCAATCTGCACTTCGTGATCGGACGCAAGTCCTTCACCGCCGAGCAGCTCGCCGACAACTACGCCGCGGCCCTGGACGAGATCCTCCGCCTGAAGCCCTCGAGTTCGAAGGGTCGCTACATCAAGAAGATCGTGGTCAGCTCCACGATGGGCCCCGGTGTCCCCATCGACCCCTCCCGGGTCCGTGACGGCGCCGCGGCCGAGTCGCAGGCCTGAGTCCCGACCACCGATCCCGTCGGCCGCTGAGCGCCGAGCATCACCGATGCTCGGCGAGTCGGTGACGCGGAAGGGAAGACGCGGCACACTGGCGGCATGACTCGACGCAGCACCGTCATGTCCACCGTCGTCGGCCTGGTCGCCCTGTCGACCGTGGTTCCGATCGCTCCCATGGCCACGGCGGCGGAACCCCCGCCGAACGACAACCGCGCGGATGCGATCCGCCTGGGTCTGCCGGCCTCGACCACCGGGACCCTCATCGGCGCGACCAAGGAGTCGGGCAAGGACCGCAGCGCGTGTGCGGAGTCCGCCGCGTCGGTCTGGTACCGGTTCCGCGCCCCGGCGCGGGGGACCGTCGTGGTCGAACTCGACAACGCCGGGGACATGGACGGCTCCGTCGACATCGTCCGGCAGGAGCGATCACGCCTGCTCTCCGTCGGATGCGAGGCCACCGACAACAAGGGGATCGCGACCCTCGAGACGTCGGGCCTGGACAGTGGGGCGGACTACTTCGTGCGCATCGGCCGGGACGAGGGCTCGACGGAGGACAACTTCGCCCTGCGGGTTCTCGTGCCCAGTGCCCCGCCCACGCCCCCCGGTCGGCCCCTGCCGCGGGGAGGTGCCCGAAACGTCGTCGACCGCCTCATCGACCCCGGCGACGCGTGGAACTCGCGACTGCGGGCCGGCCGCACCATGCGTCTGGCGCTGACGAGTGAACGTTGCCTGTCGCTGCGCGTCTTCGCTCCGGGGGTCAGATCGTTCGACCGCGCCGATCCGGTCCTGTCGGTGGGCTGCAGCGGGTACCGGCTCTTCACTCCGCGGGAGTCCGGCCGCTACGTGTTCCTCGTCGAGGCGGAGCGGGGACGCGGGGGGCAGAAGTACCGGCTGCGGGTGGCCGCGGCAGGGCGCGACGACACGGCGCCCGGCGTGCCCTTGGGCAACCGGGCGAGGTGACCGGACGGGTGAACGGAAAGATCGACACCGTCGATCTCTATCGCTTCCAGGTCAGTCGGCGAAGCGCCGTCCGACTCCGGCTGGCCGGCGGTGACACGAGCCTCGAGCTGCGGCGCGACGGAGGTCGCTTCCTGGGACGGGGCACGACGGTCGAGGAGAATCTTCGGAAGGGCCGCTACTACATCGCCGTGCAGGGCAGCGGGCGCTACACGCTGACCCGCACCTCCCGCCTGATCACCCGCACCAGAGTCCTCGTGGCCGGCCGACGCAAGGCAGTCGCGGCTCCCGGTGACGTCGCCACGATGGCCCTGCGGGTGGCCCCGGGGCAGAGCGGGCGGGGCGAGGTGCTCATCGAACGCAACGATCCCCTGGCCGGGTGGCAGTTCGTCAGGCGCGTGCGGCTGCGGGTGGTCGACGGCTCGGCGCGATTCACCTTCCGTCCCGCCGACCTCGGTCGATACCGGGCGTCCGGGGTCTTCGCCGGCACCCGGGCGGCGGCGCCCAGCGAGTCGGGGTACGCGCGGCTGCGGGTCCGTGAGCCGCTGCGGTGACGCCGACGGCGGGGGCGCTTTGACCTGCGCGTGGCCGACCCCTTACCCTGATCGAGCCGAAGACCGCTGGTGTCGACGGGCTCCTCGCCCCGAGACTCAATCGCCCCCGGGCAGCCCGCGCAGGTGTTGACCGCGACCTCCGTCGCCTCACCCCCCTGCGCCCAGCGGTCCCGCATGAAAGGGACCCCATGTCGCGCACGACGAAGACCAAGGCCGTCGCCGAGCTCACCGAGCAGTTCAAGAACTCCTCGGGTGCCGTGCTGACCGAGTACCGCGGCCTGAGCGTCGCCCA
>CAIWTL010000641.1 GCA_903915555.1 uncultured Micrococcales bacterium
GACGGGGCGTGCACCTTCTTCTACACCTACCGCCCCGTCGAAGTGGACCCGTCCGCCGACGAGCCCCCGATCGTGGCCTGAGCCCCGATGGGCGTCACCCCTGGGGCGTCGACCACCCGGTGGCCTCGGCCAGCACCGCGATCTGATCGACCACGAGTTCGGCCAGTTCCAGGGGCTCGGGCACCAGAGCCGCGTCGCTGGCGAATCCGACGGTGACCTCGTCGTTGTAGCTGAAGATCGTCGCGGTCATCGGTTGGTCCCCCGAACACGGCGCGAAGCCGACGACCTGGCTGACCGGTGCGCCGGCGAAGGTCATCTGGGCCCGGGGGCCGGGGACGTTTGTCAGCACACCCACCGCCTTGTTGGCGAAGAAGTTGGTGAGCGTGAACGCCACCTGACCAGGCGACTGCGACACGACCCGCTGCAGGCCGAAGGTCAGCACGGCCTCGTCGGAGTGCTTGATACGGGTCATGCGCTGATGCATCTGGGCGAGCCTGTCGGCCGGGTCGTCGGTGTCCAGGGGCATGGGGAGGAACACCAGGGCGAAGTAGTTGCCCAGATCCTCCGGGAGATTGTCGGCGATGGGTTTGAGGTTCACCGGCACCATCCAGTTGACCTCGGCCACGAGGGCATCCCGCTCGATGAGGTAGTCGCGCAGAGCGCCGGCGACGGCGGCCAGCAACACGTCATTCACGGTGGCTCCCGCGGCGCGCCCGATGCCCTTCACGGTGGCCAACGGGATGGGGTCGGACCATGCCAGCGCCTTGTGGGTGCCCGGCTTCCCCGTCCACACCGTCGGCTCGTTCGCGGCCAGGGCGATCTTGGTCACGGAGGAGAGGTCATGGGCTCCCCTGCCCGACTCGATCCCCATCGAGTCGAGGGCGTCCAACAGGTGATCCGGGTGCCGCACGAACTCGACCGTGCTGCCCACCCCGTGCACCACCGTCCCCGGCAGTTGCGTCACCCGTCCCGGTAGCGCTGTCACCGATCCGACGGGGTCGCTGACAGTGTCGCGCAACCCGGCGGCTGCCCCGCGCACACCCTGACCCACGACGCGCATCGCGCCACTCGCCGCCTGCCGGGCGGAATCACCGACCCCGTCGAGGACCCCCTTGGCATCGGACGGTGGCTTCGCCACGGCGACCGGGACGGCGTCGTCGGGTACCTCACACAGTCCGAGCATCACCTGGGTGAGCCGGACCCCGTCGGCGATGGCGTGGTGGAACCGGCTCACGACGGCCGACCCACGGGTCCCATCGCTCAAGGTGACGTGGGGGATCAGGTACGCCTGCCACAGGGGACGGTCCTTCGGCAGCGGTGCCGTGCGCTGATCGGCCAGGAACTGCTGCAGTTCCCGGATCCCGGCGGGCTTGGGGAGACTGACCTCCGTGAGGTGCCTGTCCATGCTGAACTGCGGGTCGTCACGCCAGGCCCACCCCATGCCCGCGGGCACCGCGACCCGTCGGAAGACGGGGAACCTCTCGAGTGCGTCCTCGTAGACGCGTCGCACGCTGTCGTAGCCCACAGGGCGTTCGAGTGTCATCACCCCGTCGACGACCATCAGATTGTTCGGGCGGTCCATGGTCAACCACAGAGCGTCCTGAACACTCATGGGGACGGTTGCTGTCTCGGACATCTCGGCCTCCCCGACCAATCTATCGATGTCACCGGATACGCGCGACGGCCTCGGCGAACAGACGCGTGTGCAGATCGACGTCGACCGCGCTCGTGGCAGGGCACATCAACGCCATGTTGTGGAACGGCGTCATGAGCACCCCCCGGTTCGACATGAAGAGGTGCAGATACTCCTCGAGGTCGTCGTCGTGCGCGGCGGCCGACTCGCTGCCAGTTCGCGGAGCCGGGGATGCGAACCGGTACTCGGTGCGCGCGCCCAGTTGCGCGATCGACCAGGGAACGTCCTGGTCCGCGAGGACCTTCTCCACGCCTTCCCGGAATCGGGTCGCCAGCGCGATCATGTGAGCGAAGGCGGAGTCGGTCAGGACCTCGCCCAACGTGGCCCTCATCGCCGCCGTCGACAGAACGTTGCCGGCGAGGGTTCCTCCGACACCGCCGACATCCACGAGATCGGCCTCCTCATGGCTGCGCACCCGCTCGGCCACGTCGTCGGTCAGCCCGTAGGCCCCGCTGGGGATCCCGCCACCGATGCTCTTGCCGATCACGAAGATGTCCGGTTCCAGACCCCACTCGCGGGTGCACCCTCCCGGTCCCGCGGAGATGGTGTGTGTCTCGTCGATCAGCAGCAGGGTTCCGTAGCGGCTGCACAACTCCCTGACCCCGTCGAGGAAACCCGGCTCGGGCAGGACGATACCGATGTTGGTCAGGGCAGGTTCCATGATGAGGACCGCGAC
>CAIWTL010000642.1 GCA_903915555.1 uncultured Micrococcales bacterium
CTAGCGCGCCTGACTAGATAGTTCCAGTCACTGCGGTCAGCTCGCTCACCAACTCCGCATTCAGCCTAGTGCCACGCGGGCGATGCCGGCCCACGCTTCATAGAGACTGGCGACCATGACCGGGTGGACCTGGTCGGGGTAAGAGCCGTAACCGACGATCATCAGATCGCGAGATAGATCGAGGTAGCAGAACTGACCGTGGATCCCGAGCATGGCCATGACTCCATCACCGGGATCGAGGATCCAAGCCTGATTGTGGTACTGCATGTCGGGCAGCGGGAGCATGCCCGCCTCCTGGCTTCGCTCGAACGCCGCGCGTCGATGCGGACTCGACTCGAGCGTGGATTCGATCCACGCGTTGGGCAGCACATCCACTCCCGTCAACGAGCGACCCTCGCGCAGGAAGAGTGCTGCCCACCGTGCGAAGTCGCGAAGCGTGAGATTGAGCTGCCCTTCCACTATGCCGCGACCGTGGTCGTCGACATTGAGTAGAGCGGGGGCCTGCGCGCCCAGGTGCCGATAGATGCGCTCCTCGAGCAGGACGTTGGGGTCTAGCCCATAGGCGTTCCCGACAGCGATCGGGATCAGGTTTGTCAGGTAGGACGCGTAATTGAAGCGGCTACCAGGAGGGTCGACCACCGCGTTGAGTTCGGTGACGGCGAAGTCGAGGACGCCCTGACGAGGCCTGGGCGCATCGTTCGCGTAGTAGCCGACCGCATCGGCATAACGCCAGTACATCGACTCGGGGTCTTCATAGTGCTCCTCGGTGTTGAGGCCGGCAGCCATGTCGAGGACGTGCTGGAGGGTGATGCCAGCCCAAGCCGGAGTTGCAGCGAGCTCGGGGACCAGCTGGGTCATGGGTGCGCCTACATCAAGTCTGCCCTCCGCGACCGCAATGCCGACGAGCATCGTTGTCAGCGTCTTGGTCGTCGAGTGGTTGACGTGACGATCGTCAGGCACCATGCCGTCGCGATACGTCTCGTAGACGCACGCCCCACCATGGACGACGAGCAGGCCATCCGTGCACAGTCGCCGGTCCATGAACTGGCTGCCCGACATCTGCCTTCCCGTGAGGGGGTCATCGAAGACGAGGCCATCGACATCGAGCCGGGATCCCTCGGCGAACCACGCTACCGGGCCGGCAGGCAGGAGTTCCACCGACGGCATGCGCTCGCCGGTGGTGATCTGCCCGCGCGCCAGCAGGATCGGACGATCCCAGGTGCGACCGTCGTATCCAATCGAGTCCAGTTCGGCAGGCGTGCCACTGGCCTCCATGAAACGTGGCATCTCTATGCCGCCCTGTGCACGATGCGACCGCTGGCGACGGTCAGCAGGACCGGAAGGTCGATCACATCGGCGGTCGGACACATGACGGGATCCTCCGCCCACATGACGATGTCAGCACGCAGTCCCGGACGCAGCTTTCCGACCTGATCCGACATGCCCGCGGCCCGCGCCGCATTGACGGTGTAGCCCGCGAGCACTTGCTCCCCCGTGAGTGTCGCGCTCGCACCGTAGTGGCCGCCGGCGAAGTCGATGTCGTGTGCGTGCCGTTCCTGACCCGCGAAGAACCCCAGGCGTGGATCAAATGGCGCAACCGGCCAGTCAGAGCCGAGCACGAGGTTGGCGCCATCGACCTGCAGGTCACCCGACCGCATGCCATGCGCGCACCGCGCAGGGCCCAGGCGCTGCGACCATGGATCCGACAGGTCGGGTGCCATCCAGCGCAGATGAATCGGCTGCATAGAGGCGTTGACACTCTCGGCGCGAAATCGGCGCACCGTCGCATCAGGTGCCACCTCGATGTGCTCGATGCGATGGCGCCCCTGCGATCCACCGGGCAGCGCGGCGTAGGCATCCAGGACGGTGCGCACGGCACGGTCGCCAATCGCGTGCGTGGCGATGCGGTAGCCCGCGTCGTGGAAACGACGGATGGTGCCGAGGTAGTCGTCGAAGCGCTCCCACATAGGTGTCGCCACATGACCCGTGGTGTCCGGCTCATCCAGCCACGCCGTGCCAGTCTCGACGACGCCATCCATCATGAACTTCACGCCGTCCGCTGACCATGAGGGTCCACGGCGTCCGAACGCTGTGAGCATCTCGGTCACCTCGTCAGAAGAGGTGGTAGCCCAGACGAAGTGATGGTGCTTGACAAAGAGGCTCAGCAGGCCCTGCCTGTCCAGTCGATCGAGCAGATCGACAGACTCGAGGTTGCCATCCATGAGATGAATCGACGTGATGCCGACAGCATTCTGGCGACGCATCGCATCGACGTACCACGCGATGCGATCCTCTGGTTCTGCTCCGGGGATCCGATCGAAGACCAGTTGGATGGCCGGCATCTCCAGCAGCAGCCCCGTGGGGTCGCCGTCATCATCGACCACCACGCGCGAGCCGTCGGGGAAGATGACCTCCTCGGTGACACCGCACGCGCGGAGCGCCGCCGCATTGGCGAAGGCCGTGTGCAAATCCAGTGCCCAGAGGAGCATGGGGCCGTCACCGGCGGCGGCATCGATCAGGTCGTGGTGGTACGTCGCACCCTCGAATGCGGCGTACTCGAGCGCATAGCCAACGATCCATTCACCCGGGCCCTTCGCCGCGCGCTCGGCCGCGAGCCGCGCGCGCAGTTCAGCCAAGGAGTCGACCCGGTCGAGGTCTAGTCCGCGGCCGATCTCGGCGCCCATGAAGAGGTGCTGGTGACCGTCGATGATGCCCGGCGTCAGCGCCGCACCGCGGGCATCGATCACCTCGGTGGTCCCGTCGCACGCATCGCGCACCTCGTCGGCGGTGCCGACGGACATGATCCGACCACCGCTCCACGCGACGGCCTCGGCCCACGGGCGGTCGGGGTCCATCGTGCGGATGCGCGCACCCACGATGGCGCCCTCTGCCGCCATCAGCCGAGCTCTTTCACCAAGTCTGGACGCCAAGCGGGAGTGGTCCACCAGCCGCGGGCAGCCTCCAGCGCCGCGGCGATGCGGAACGGCACGGCATCGGCGTAGGGAGCACCGACCAGCTGCACGCCCATGGGAACGCCATTGGGCGCGATGCCGCTAGGCACGTTGACCACGGGGCAGCGACTATTGATGTTGAACAAGATGGTGAGCATCGACTCGAAGTAGAAGCCGAGTTCGACGCCATCGACGGAAATGCTCGTGGTGACGTGGTCGTCACCCGCCACCAGCCCGTAGGTCGCCATCGTCGGGCAGATGAAGGCGTCGTAGCGAGAGAAAATCTCCATCACCTTCGCCATGATCGCCGCTTCTCCCTCGAGCCCGGCGAAGTAAGACGTGCCCGCACCCACCTCGGCACCTCGGCGCAGGAACTCATCGATGTAGGGCATGAAGGCGCCCGGAGTGCCCGGATCGAGGGCCGCGCAGCTCGGGCCCATAATCGCGTTGAAGTGCACCAGGGCCAGCCGGAAGATGTCCGCGCGCGGGACATCTACGGAGATCTCCTCGACGGTGGCACCGAGATCGGCCAACGTTGCTGCGACGCCTGCCGTGGCCGCGCGGATCTCCGGCTCGACCGGGACATCACCGATGGTCGGCGCCCACGCGATGCGCATGCCCACAACTGACTCGGCTCCTACCGTCAGGTGAGGCGGTGCGGGAATGCTCACCGGATCGATGGGGTGCTGGCCGGCGATGACATTCTCCAGCAGGGCGAGGTCGCCCACGGTGCGAGCCATGGGCCCATCGTGGCAGTAGTCGTCAAGGTTGAAGGGCGGCAGCGCGGGCACCCGCGCATAGGGCGGCTTGAAGCCGATGACACCGCAGAAGGACGACGGGATGCGAATCGATCCGCCGATGTCGGAGCCGGTGGCCAAGATCGTCGATCCCGATGCCAGCGCGGCACCCGCTCCACCCGAGGATCCGCCTGGGGTGTACTCCGGGTTCCAAGGATTGCGGGTGATGCCCCACAGTCGCGTGTGAGTGAAGGCAGCCGCGGAGAACTCCGGTGTCGTCGTGCGAGCATGCACGATGCCACCCGCCTCCATGATGCGCTCGACAACCGGGTGCGTCACATCAGAGATGTAGTCGCCCATGACTTGCGATCCCAGTCGCAGCGTCTCACCGGCGATGGGCTGCTCCTCCTTTGTTGCCGTCGGGACACCCTCGAGGGGGCGCGGATCACCGCCCCCTCGACCTGCCCACCGGGCCTCGGACTCGCGCGCTGCTGCATAGGCCTGCTCGCGGCGTTCTTCGGAAAAGGCGTTCACGACCGAATTGACGCGCTCGGCCTGCGCGTACACGGCATCGAGCACCTCCACCGGGCTCAACTCGCGCGACTTAAATGCGGCCAACGCCTGCCCAGCACTGAGGAAGGCGAGGTTATCAGTCATGTCGTGCTCCTTTTCTGTCGGCGAGAGGGTGTCCAGCCCGGTTCAGGGACGCTTGCGCGTAGCAGTTGGGTGTAGGCCTCCTGAGGATCATCCAGCACCTGCTCAGTGGTGCCGCGCTCGACGATGCGGCCGTCCTGCATGACCACGATGTCGTCACTGATCTGGCGCACGACGGCGAGGTCGTGACTGATGAGGACGTAGGCCACACCTGTCGCATCGCGGATATCCATGAGGACGTTGAGTACTTGGGCTTGAATGGAGACGTCAAGGGCGGCCACTGACTCATCGAGGATGATGATCCGGGGCTCTGCCGCAAGGGCGCGCGCGATCGCGATGCGCTGACGCTGACCGCCCGACAGTGCCTTCGGCCGCACGCTCATCTGTCGGTCATCGAGCCCGACGAGCCTCGCAAGCTCGGCGATCCGCGTGCGGCGGTAGTCGGCGCCGTAGTCGTGGTGCAGCCGCAGCACCTCGTCGAGTGCCTGCGCACCGGTCTGTCTTCGATCGAGGCTGGAGTAGGGATCCTGGAAGACGATCTGCACCTGCCGACCGCGGACGCGTCGCTCACGCGAGCCCGTGGCGGGAGCCGACCGGTCGGCGCCGCAGGCCCAGATCGTGCCGGACGTGGGTGCCTCTAGGCCGACGATCATCTTGGCCAGCGTCGACTTGCCCGAGCCGGATTCTCCAACGATCGCGAGGGATCGACCACGGGGCAGTTCAAACGTGACCTGATCCACGGCCGTGCGATCACCGAAGACTTTGGTCAGGCCCCGCACATCCAGGAGGGTGTCGTCAGTTGCCATGGCGAACCCCGAAGATCTCCTCGGCCCTCAGGCAGCTGGTGCGATCCGTGCCCACTTGCCGGAGGGCGATCGCGCTTGTCGTGCAGGCCGGCTCGGCGTGCGTGCAGCGCGGCGCGAAGGCACAGCCGATAGAGGGTGCCTGAAGGCCCGACGTGGCCACGCCGGGGATCACAGTCAGGCGCCGTGCCCGCGAGGTCATGCTCGGGCGCGCCTCCGCGAGTGCTGCCGTGTAAGGGTGCATGGGGTGGTCGTGTAGTGCCGCCGAGGCATTCGTCTCCACGATGCTCCCGGCGTACATAACCGCCGTGCGATCGCACACCGCAGCAGCGAGGTCAAGGTCGTGCGTGATGAAGATCAGCGCCATGCCACGCTCACGGCGTATTTCGTCGAGGATCGCCATCACCTCGGACTGCGTGGTGACGTCGAGAGCGGTGGTTGGCTCGTCGGCGAGGAGTAGGTCGGGCTCGGTGATCAGCGCCGACGCGATCATGACCCGCTGCAGGAGTCCACCGGAGAGCTCGAAGGGGTACTGGCGCATGCGCGATTGCGGTCGGTCGACGCCAACCTCCGCGAGGAGAGACGTCGAGCGCTCCTCAGCCGCGCGCTTGCCCATGACCTTGTTGGTGACAACTGCCTCGGTCAGGAACTGCCCGATGGTGCGTAGCGGATTGATGTGGGCGCGAGGATCCTGGAAGATCATGGCCACTCGCATGCGATAGGCGGCCAGGTCCCGCTTGCCGAGTGCCATGACGTCGAGACCGTCGAAGCGGATGCTGCCGCTGACCTCAGCGCCACGCGGCAGGAGTCGATCGATGGCGCGCACGGTCATCGACTTGCCAGAGCCGGATTCGCCGACGATGCCGAGGGATTCGGCAGCATCCAACGTGAAGGAGACGTCGCGGAGTACGGAGCCGAGTCCACTATCAACGGGCAAGTCCACGCGAAGGGCGTCGACAGTGAGCAGCGGCTCGCTCATCATCGCCTCCCCTCGCTGATGTCTAGCAGGCGCTCACCGAGGACGTTGACGGCCACGACCACGGTGACGATGACCAGACCGGCTGCCAGGGCGGGGAGGGGGTATCCCTGTAGGACACCAATGAGGTTTTCGTTGACCATCACGCCCCAGTCGGCCGCCGGAGGTTGCACCCCGAGGCCGAGGAACGAGATCGCCACGAGATCGACCAGGGCATAGCCGAAGAGGATCGTGCCCTGCGCCACGATGATGGGCGAGATATTGGGCAAGATGTGGCGTACGGAAATGCGCCAAGCCGACACTCCCTGCACGCGCAGGGCCGCGACGTACTCCATCGCGCCTTCCTTGGCGGCGGCGTTGCGCACCACGCGGGCGATGAAGGGAAGGTAGGCGACGGAAAGGGCGATGGCCGCTGCCCACAATCCACCGCCGAAGACCGCAGCAGCCACAATCGCGAGCAGGATGCCGGGGAACCCGAAGAGGATGTCGAGCCCGAAGTTCAGGAACGAGTCGAGCCATCCGCGACGCCAGGCGGCGATCATTCCGATCGTCACCCCCAGTGACATCGCGATAATCAGCACGATCAGCGGTCCGACGATGGCGGTGCGCGCACCGAAGATGAGCCGGCTCAGCAGGTCACGCCCTTGCGCGTCGAAACCCAGCGGGCTGCCGGGCAACTGGAAGGGACCCACCCAGGCATTGGGCAGGTCGGTGCTCTCCGGATCCAGCCCGGGCAGGTAGGGCCCGATGATCGCCAGGACCACCGCGATGCCGAGAATGACGGCGCACGCGATCCCGAGTGGGCCCAGTCGTCGCAGCCATGAGCGCGAGCTGCGTGCCATCGGCTCGACGGCGGGCGCGGCCTCGGCCGGTGCTGGCATCGTCGTCGTCATGCCACGGCCCCCGCCGCCCGCGTGCGCGGATCGAGCAGCGCCGCAATGACGTCGATGGCGACGTTCATCAGCACGAACACGGTCACGAAGACCAGGGAGATCCCCTGGACCATGGCGATGTCCTTGGATGCTGCCGCCTGCACGAGGTAGGAGCCGAGACCGTTGGTGGCGAACGCCGTCTCAACGACAGCAGCAACGGCGATGAGACTGGCGATGGTCAAACCGCTGACCGTGACGATCGAGATGCCCGCATTCCGCACGACATGGCGGCGAACGATCGCCGGGTAGGGGATCCCGCGACTCACTGCGGTCTGCACATGCTCGGTGCCGAGCTCTTCTCGGATCGCGGCTCGCGTCACCCTCGCGACCACTGCTATGGAGGCAATCGATAGGGCAACCGCCGGCAAAATCAGGTGCCAGACAAGGTCGGTGAACGACCCATCACCGGTGCCGAGTGCCGGGAACCAGCCGAGTGTCGCCGAGAACACCATAAGCAGGAGAGTCGCTCCGACAAAGGCGGGAATGGCAGCCATCACGGCGGTGGCCGCCAGGGTCACGAGGTTGCTTGATCGATCACGCAGGCCCGAGGCGATGCCCAGGGTGATGCCTATCACGATGATGATGATCGATGCCATCAACACGAGGGTCACCGATGTCAGGGCGCGGCCCAGGATGATCTCGCTGACATCCTGGCGCTTGCCGATCGAGACGCCAAGGTCTCCCTGGAAGACCCCACCCAGCCAGGTGACGTAGCGAACAATGAACGGGTCGTCGAGGTTGTAGCGCGCGGTCAGTGCGGCCACGGCCTCCGGGCTGAGAGTGCGGCCGCCGCTAAGTGCGGCGAGGGGTGATCCAGGAGCGAGCTCGAGCGCGCAGAAGATGATGAACGATGCGACCAGCAGGGTCAGGACAAGGCGCACCAAGCGGAGAGCGAAGAACCTCACCCACCACATGACGCGTCCCTCACGGGGCCGTTGCTGCTATCCGACACCGCCGAGCGAGTCGGCCCACGGCGCGAACATGTAGGTGAAGGACGCAGATTGTCCGCTAATGCCCGAGGACGTGAGGTTGATGTTGTCCGGGAACGACATCGGGATCCAGGGC
>CAIWTL010000643.1 GCA_903915555.1 uncultured Micrococcales bacterium
ACACGCCGATGCCGACCGCGACGGGGAGATCCGTCACGGCCCGCAGTCTCGCGACGAGTTCCTGGGCTCGATCCCCCACCGAGGCGCGCGCCCCCGTGACGCCCATGACGGACGCCGCGTAGACGAAGCCGGATGCCGCCCCGACCACGATCGGCAGCCTCTCATCGGTGGTCGACGGTGCGGCGAGGACCACGTGGGAGAGGCCCAGGGCGTCGCACGCGGAGATCCACCGGGCGCCCTCCTCGGGGGTGAGGTCGGGGGTGATGGTGCCGGCGCCGCCCGCCGCCGCGAGCCGCTGCGCGAATCGCTCGGCACCGAAGTGGTCGACGAGGTTCCAGTAGGTCATCATCAGCACCGCCGCGTCGCTGTCCGACACCTCGGCCACCACATCGATGGCGTCCTCAGTGGTGGTCCCCGCGGCGAGCGCGATCTCGGCGGCCTGACAGATGACCGGCCCGTCCATGAGGGGATCGGAGTAGGGGATACCGACCTCGATCATGTCGGCG
Source organism: uncultured Micrococcales bacterium (assembly GCA_903915555.1). Lineage (GTDB taxonomy): Bacteria > Actinomycetota > Actinomycetes > S36-B12 > CAIWTL01. The sequence continues at coordinate 507 of CAIWTL010000643.1, forward strand.
CCGGACTCGGTCAGGGCCCGGATCAGCCGGACGGAGGTGTCCCTGTCGGGGAAGCCGGCGGGCAGGTAGGCGATCAGGGCCGCGCGATCCTCCGCCGCGGCCCGGGCGAAGGCGTCGGCCACTGTCGTCACGACCGCTCCCCCACGAGCCCGAAGTACTCGGCAGCAGTCTCCATGTCCTTGTCCCCACGCCCGGAGAGGTTGACGAGCAGCACCGCGTCGGGCCCCAGCTCACGGCCGAGCATCATCGCGCCGGCGAGCCCGTGGGCCGACTCGATCGCCGGGATGATCCCCTCCGTCGTGCTGAGGAGGCGGAAAGCCGCCATCGCCTCGTCGTCGGAGACGGGCCGGTAGGACGCGCGCCCCGAATCGTGCAGGTAGGCGTGCTCGGGCCCCACGCCGGGGTAGTCCATCCCGGCACTGATCGAGTACGAGGGGATCGTCTGGCCGAACCGGTCCTGCATGATGTACGTCCGCGCCCCGTGCAGGACACCGGGGGCACCGCCGGAGAATCGCGCGGAGTGCTGACCGGTGGCGACGCCCTTGCCCCCGGCCTCACAGCCGACCAGTCGCACGTGCGGGTCCTCGAGGAAGGCGCTGAACAGCCCGATGGCGTTGCTCCCGCCACCCACGCACGCGACGACCGCATCGGGCAGGGCGCCCACTCGCTCGAGGATCTGTGCCCGGGCCTCCGCGCCGATGACCGACTGGAAGTGCCGCACGATGGTGGGGAACGGGGAAGGACCGGTGACCGTGCCGAGCAGGTAGTGCGTGTGGTCGACGTTGGTGACCCAGTCCCGCATCGCCTCGTTGATGGCGTCCTTCAGCGTCCGGGTCCCTGCCGTGACCGGGACGACGGTGGCACCGAGCACCTCCATGCGGGCGACGTTGAGGGCCTGCCGGCGGGTGTCCTCCTCGCCCATGTAGACGGTGCAGTCGAGACCGAAGAGGGCGGCGGCCGTCGCGGTGGCGACCCCGTGCTGCCCGGCCCCGGTCTCGGCGATGACGCGCTTCTTGCCCATGCGACGGGTGAGGAGCGCCTGGCCGATCACGTTGTTGATCTTGTGGCTTCCGGTGTGGTTGAGATCCTCCCGCTTGAGGAACACCCGCGCTCCCCCGCAGTGCTCTGCGAAGCGCGGCACCTCGGTGAGGGGACTGGGTCGACCCACGTAGTCGCGGTTGAGGGCGTCCAGTTCGGCGGTGAAGGCCGGATCGGCGAGTGCGCGCTGGTACTCGGCCTCCAACTGGTCGAGGGCGAAGGTGAGTGCCTCCGGCACGAACCGGCCGCCGAAGTCGCCGAACTTCGTGGGAAGAGCGGTCATGGCGTCGCTCGCCTTGTCGCCGCGAGCGGGGGTCGGGGTGGCCACGTCAGTCCCTCGACACCGATGGGTGCGCGCCCGCTGTCACCAGTTCGTGGACGGCGGCCTCCGGGTCACCGCCGGTGACCAGACTCTCCCCCACCAGGACCGCGTCCGCGCCGTCCGCGGCGTAGGCGAGGAGGTCGCGGGGCCCCCGGACGCCGGACTCGGCGATGCGCACGCAGGAGTCGGGGATGCAGGAGGCGACGCGGGCGAAGGTCGAGGTGTCGACCTCGAGTGTCTTGAGGTTGCGGGCGTTGACGCCGATGACCGAGGCCCCGGCATCCAGGGCGCGCTGCACCTCCTCGTCGTCATGGACCTCGACGAGCGCGGTCATGCCCAGCGACTCGGTACGTTCGATGAGGGAGACGAGCGCCTCCTGCGGCAGGGCCGCCACGATGAGGAGGACCACGTCCGCGCCGGCGGCGCGCGCCTCCCACAGCTGGTAGGAGGTCACGACGAAGTCCTTGCGGAGAACGGGAACGTCCACCGCTCCGCGGACGGCGACGAGGTCGTCGAGGGATCCACCGAACCGACGCTCCTCGGTCAGCACGCTGATCATGTGGGCGCCACCGGCCTCATAGGCACGCGCCAGGGCGGCAGGGTCCGGGATCTCGGCGAGCGGGCCCCGACTGGGGCTGGAGCGCTTCACCTCGGCGATGACCTTGACGCCGTCGCTGCGCAGCAGGGGCCCGACGTCGCGGGGCCGCGGGGCTCCGGCCGCACGCTCCTTGAGTTCGGGCAGTGATGTCTCGGACATGCGACGATCGACGTCGGCGCGGACGCCGACGATGATGTCATCCAGCACAGTCACGCGTATGCCCCTCACGCCTCGCAGCCCGGACCTCCACATTAGCCGACAAGGATCGAGGGCCTGGACGGGGCGGTTCGACCACGGCAGCGGAAGACGCGGAACGGCCGATGGCTCAACCGCGCGGCAACCACACGGTGAAGGCCGCCCCACCCTCCGGTGCCACGGCGACCCGAGCCGCGCCGCCCATCCGGGTGGCCAGCCGCCAGACCAGGGCCAGCCCGACCCCCGACCCCACCTTCCGCACCCCGCGGTAGCGGGCGTACAGCTCGGCGGGCTGGAAGGCGACCGCCATGTCGTCCGCGGTCAGCCCCGGGCCGCCGTCCCTCACCGACACCCCGACCCAGTGGTCGGCGGCGGTCACAGCCAGGACGATGGGACGCCCGGAGGCGGTGACGCGCAGCGCGTTCTCCATGAGGTTGTCGATGATCTGGCGTGTCCGGACCGGATCGGCCAGCGCGGGGACCGGCCCGGCGGGGATCTCCTGGGCGAAGTCGACGCCCACGCGGGAGCAGCGGGACCGCCACACCTCGCCCGCCTGTGCGACGAGTTCGGCCATGTCCACCGGCACGGGGTCGATCGTGACGTCGACGGCGTCGAGACGGGCGAGGTCGAGCAGATCGGCGACGAGCCGGTCGAGGTGCTGGGCCTCCGACTGCATGACGCGGCCGGTGCGCTCCGCCTCGTCCGGCGGGACCATGCCGTCGGCGAAGGCCTCCGCATACCCGCGGATCGCGGTCAGCGGGGTGCGTAGTTCGTGGGACACCGAGAGCAGGAACTGCCGCTGTCGGTCCTCGCTGACCTCCAGCGCCGAGGAGAGGTCGTTGAGCGACCGGGCGATGGCGGTGATCTCCCGCGGACCGGAGGCGTCCACCTGGACCCCGCGTTCCCCCGCCGACAGGGCCCGTGCCGTGTCGGCGAACTGCCGAAGCGGGCGTGTGACCCGCCGCGACGTCACCCACGCGAGGAGGGAGGCCACGACCACACCGGCCACGACCGCCGCCATGAGCCGTCGGAACGCCTGCCCCGCCGGTTCGACGACGGTGTCCACCGGCGCGAGGAGGACCACCCCGTACCCGCCCGACACCGGCCGGGCGGCCACCAGGTAGTCCGCGCCGTCGACCGAGACCTGGGCACTCACGTCACCTCCCGACGTGACGAGGCGCTGGTCCGCGGCCGACAGGCCGGGCGCGTCCCGCAACCCGGGCCCGATCAGGAAGGCCGAGATCTCCTGGGAGGTCAGGACCTCGTCGAGGCCACTGCCGCCGGGGCCCACGTCCGTGCGCTCGAGAGCGGCGGCTGTGACGTCCGCGAGGCTGTCGAGGGTCGCGGCCGCCTGGGCCCGCGCAGCGCCTCCGATGAGGGGGATCGACACCGCGACGGTGGTGATGGCAGCGACAAGGGCGATGCCGATCCCGAGGACGACCGTCCGGCCGGAGAGCGTGTCGAGGAATCCGCGTCCGCGCGGGTCAGCGCTCATCGGTGCCGCTGCCGGGGTCGGCCGCGGAGTAGCCGACGCCGCGAACGGTGCGGATGGGTGAGGCGTCGCCCAACTTGGAGCGCACCTGCGCGATGTGCACATCGACGGTCCTGGTTCCGCCCGCCGACGAGTAGCCCCACACCTCCGACAGCAGTTCCTCGCGGGTGAAGACGCGTCCCGGCCGGGCCATGAGGTGTGCCAGCAGGTCGAACTCCGTGGCCGTCAGCTGCACATCCTCGTCCCCCACCCCGACGCGATGGGTGGAGCGGTCGAGGGACACCTGGCCGACGCGCAGGACCGCCGAGGCGCTTTCCGGCCCTGCTGCTCGACGCACCGCCGCCTTCACACGGGCGACGAGCTCCCGGGGACTGAATGGCTTGGTGATGTAGTCGTCCGCCCCGAGTTCGAGGCCCATGACCCGGTCCACCTCGTCGTCGCGGGCGGTGCAGAACAGCACCGGGGTCCAGTCGTTCTCGGCGCGCATCGTGCGGCACACCTCGATGCCGTCGATCCCCGGCAGGCCGACGTCGAGGATGACCGCGACGGGCCGGTTGCGCCGCAGTTCGGCCAGCGCGTCCTCTCCGCTCGTGACCCCCACGACCCCGAAACCCTCTCGGCTCAGGTACATCCGCACGACGTCGCGGATCGCCGGTTCGTCCTCGACGTGCAGGACAAGACCCCGCATGTGGTCAGGATCCCGCCGACGGGGTGCCGGTGGTCTCGTGCCGGGGAGTCTGCCCGTACCCCATCTGGGCCATCACCCGGCCGACGATGCCACCCACGATGAACAGACCGACACCACCGATCCAGAACATCGGCCAGTTCCCGAGGACGACCGCCAGGGTCCCGAACACGAAGGCGAGCATCATGATGATGACCGCGGTCCATGCCGCAGGGGTGTTGCCATGCGATTGATTGCTCACGAGGATCCCTTTCCGTCGCCGGCATCCTGCACCGGTCGCATCGTCGCCGCCACCGCGACAGCCTTCAGCACTGCCGCCGCCTTGTCCCGACATTCCTGATCTTCCCGCACGGGGTCGGAGTCGGCCACGAGGCCGGCGCCTGCCTGCACGTACGCCACATTGTGACGGATGACGGCCGTCCGGATCGCGATGGCGGTGTCCGCGCCGCCCGCGAAGTCCAGGTAACCCACGACACCACCGTAGAGGCCGCGTCGCACGGGCTCGAGAGCGTCGATGATCTGCATGGCCCGGACCTTGGGTGCCCCCGAGAGGGTCCCGGCGGGGAAGGTGGCCGCGACCGCGTCATAGGCGGTGCGGCCGGGCGCCAGGGTCCCCGTCACCGTGGACACGATGTGCATGACGTGGCTGTATCGCTCCACCGACATGAAGTCGACGACCTCGACGCTGCCGGGCGCACATACACGTCCCAGATCGTTGCGACCGAGATCCACGAGCATCAGGTGCTCCGCCCGCTCCTTGTCGTCGGCCAGCAGTTCGTCCGCGAGGCGGGCGTCGGCATCGGCGTCCGCTCCCCGCGGGCGCGTGCCGGCGATCGGGTGCATCGTGGCCCGGTCACCCGCGACCGTGACGAGGGCCTCGGGGGACGACCCGACGATGTCCCAGCCCACGCTCCCGGAGAAGTCGCTCGCGGCGGGGTCCGGCAGTCGGACGAGATACATGTACGGGCTGGGGTTGCTGCTGCGCAGCACGCGGTACACATCCAGCGCGTCGGCCGGGCAGTCGACCTCGAAACGTTGGGAGACCACGATCTGGAAGGCGTCACCGGCCCGGATGTGCTCCTTGGCGATGTCGACGTGCGCCCGGTAGTCCGCGGAGTCGGTGCGTTGCCGCACCACCGGTACGGCATGGGTGTCCACGGTCTCGGGTCGACCGATGTCGGCCCGCGCCAGGTCCGCCGTCATCCGGTCGAGCCGCTGCACCGCGTCGGACCACGCCTCGTCGACGCGCTCCGGCGAGTCGTCGAAGTTGATGGCGTTGGCGATGAGGATGACGGTTCCGGTGGAATGGTCGACGACGGCGATGTCCGTGGCCAGCAGCATCCCCAGTTCGGGCATCCCGAGCTCGTCGGGGTTGCCGTCGGGGATCCGCTCCCACCGGCGTACGACGTCGTAGGACAGGAACCCCACCATGCCGGACGTGAAGGGAGGCAGATCGGGGTGCGCCGGGGTTCGCAACGCGGCGACGGTGTCGCGCAGCACCTCGACAGCGGGACCCGTCGTGGGAAGTCCCGCCGGCACCTGGCCGACCCATCGGGCGTCACCGTGGTCGTCGGCGGTCAGCATGGCCGCGCTCGCGACCCCGACGAAGGAGTAGCGGGACCACACACCCCGGTCGGCGGACTCGAGCAGGAAGGTGCCGGGCCGCTCCTGCGCGAGGGATCGGTACACCGCCACCGGCGTCAGTCCGTCGGCGATGAGCGTCCGTGTGACGGGGATGACGCGCTGGTCGAGCGCCGCCCGTCGGAACCCGTCGAGGTCCGGACTCACCGTCACGGGGTCACCTCGATCGCGCGGTCCGTGAAGCATGTGGCGGTACCGGTGTGGCAGGCGGGGCCGGTCTGCTCCACGGTGAGCAGGAGGGTGTCGCCGTCGCAGTCCAGCGCCATCGCCAGGACCTTCTGGGTGTTGCCCGACGTCTCCCCCTTCACCCAGCGGCGCCCCCTGCTGCGACTGAAGTAAGTGGCCGCCCCGGTGCTCAGGGTCTCGGTCACGGCCTCGCGATCCATCCAGGCGAGCATCAGGACCTGACCGGTCGAGGCGTCCTGGGCGACAGCGGGGACCAGTCCGTCGGCGTTGAAGGAGACGCGGTCCACGAAGGCGGCGTCGGGGGTCGTCATGCCGTCATTGTGCCGCGTCGCCGGCATTCCGTGTGACCGCACTTGGCAGGGTGGTGCATCGGCGCGTCCGAGAAGTCCCTACCATGGTCGCCGTGGCAGCCATAGATCTCGCGCGATCCGAGCGATCCGACCTGTGCGACCTCCTCACCGAGACCGGTCCTGACGCGCCCACCCTGTGTGAGGGCTGGACGACGCGGGACCTCGCCGCTCACCTGGTGATCCGGGAGAGCCGGCCGGACGCCGCGCTGGGCGTGCTCGGCGGCCCGCTCGCCTCCTGGACCGAGAAGGTCCAGAACGACGCCGCATCCCAGGACTACGGGAAGCTCGTCACCCTGGTCCGCAACGGGCCGCCGGCCTGGTCCTACTTCCGACTGCCGTGGGTGGACGGGCAGTTCAACACGGTCGAGTACTACGTGCACCACGAGGATGTCCGCCGGGCCCAGCCCCAGTGGACCACCAGGGATCTCTCCCCCGAACTGCAGGACTTCCTGTGGGACCGGCTGACCAATGCCTTCGCGGGCCGGGGCCTCTTCCACAGCGTCGACGGTGGTGTGACCCTGGTGCGCACCGATCGACCGGGAGTGTCGCACAGAGCCAAGTCAGGCGATCCCGAGGTCACGATCAGCGGCACCCCCGGCGAACTCATCATGATCGCTTTCGGCCGGCGCGAGGCGGATGTCGAGATCGAGGGTACGGAGGAGGCGGTGGCGGCTTTCGCCCAGGCGCGGCTGCACATCGACACCGAGGACCTCTGGCCCGACGACTGAGAGCTCAGCGGACGGGGTGACCCGCGGCGGCGAGGCCGCTCTTGGCCGCCGCGATACTCGTTGTCCCGAAGTGGAAAATGCTGGCCGCGAGGACGGCGTCGGCGCCGGCTTCGACGGCTGGGGCGAAATCCTCGGGCGAACCCGCCCCACCGCTCGCGATGAGCGGCAGGGACGTGACCTCCCTGACAGCATGGATCATCTCGAGGTCGAACCCCGCCGTGGTGCCGTCGGCGTCCATCGAGTTGAGCAGGACCTCACCCGCGCCGAGATCCTGGATGCGGCGGGCCCAGTCCACGGCGTCGATGCCCGCCGAGCGGCGGCCGCCGTGTGTCGTGACCTCGTAACCGCTGGGCTGGTCGTCGCTGCGACGCGCGTCGACGCTGACCACGACGCACTGCGAACCGAACCGGATGG
>CAIWTL010000644.1 GCA_903915555.1 uncultured Micrococcales bacterium
CGCCCGCGCCCGCCTGATGGGACCCCGCTGGTACGCCGGACTGCCCGGAACGGTGGCCGCGACGTTCCGCTCACCGGCAGCGACGCACGAGGGGGACCGACTCGAGGCCATCGAGTTCGACGACCCCCGGGCGCAGGCCCAGCACGTCGCCCGACGGCTGCTGCAGGAGCACCGGGACGGCCTCGCGTGGGGCGACATGGCGGTGCTGGTGATGAGTCCCGCCGGTGAGTCCGACGAACTCGTCGCCGCGCTGGGTCGGGCGCGGATCCCCGTGCACGTCCCCACCGCCGACACCGCCCTCGCCGACCAGCCCGCGGTCTCCGTCCTCCTGCTGGCGGCCGCCCTGCTCGACACCCCTGACCTCCGCGCCCCCGACACCGATGTCCTGTGGGAGGCCCTGCTGACCTCGGACATGTGTGGGGTGACCCCTCGCCGGTTGCGGGAGTTGCGGCGCTGGGCGGCCGACCGCACCACGGACCTGTCCTGGGGTGCGCTCGCCGCCGACCCCGCCGCGACCGCCGCATGTCCCGCCGACCTCGCCGACGTCGTCGCCGCCCTCGGCGACCTGTCGCGTCGCCTCACCTCCGCCGCCCGCGTAGAGTCGCGCGGTGGGACGCCCGCCGAGGTCCTGTGGGAACTGTGGAACGGGGCCGACGGGGCGTGGCCCGCGCGCCTGCGGGCCCGTGCCCTGGGGGAGGGCGCCGCCGCCGTGTCGGCCGGGCGGGACCTGGACGCGGTGATCGAGGTCTTCCGGCTCGCCGAACGGGCCCCGGAACGGTGGGGCGGGCACCGCTCGTTCGCCGTCTTCGTCGCCGAACTGGCGCATCAGGAGATCCCGGCCGAACCCGATCTGAGCCTGGGCAGCGCCGGCGACCGCGTGACCCTCATGTCGCTGCACCGGGCGTCGGGCCGGGAGTGGCCGTTCGTCGTCGTCACGGGACTCCAGGAGAGCCGCTGGCGGGCTTCGGACTCCGGGGGTCTGCTCGACGTGGGGCGGTTGACCGGTGACGCACTGCTCGACGAGGCGCCGCGGGGCGCCGCCGCCGAGATGCGTCGACTGTTCGGTGTGGCGCTGTCGCGTGCATCGCGGAGCCTCCTGCTGGCTGCCTGCGGGGGACCCGACGATCCGCCGACCCGGCTCCTCGCCGACGCGGGCCTCAGCGCCGTCCGCGTGACGGGTGCTCCCGACGTTCCGCCGACCCCTCTCGAACTCGGCTTGGCGGCCCGGCGCCTCGCGGCGGTGGGTGACGACGAGGACGCGCTCACGGCATTGGCCCTGCTCAGCCGCGCCCGCGACCGCGACGGGAACCCCCGGTTCCCCGGCGCCGATCCACGACGCTGGGACGGGATCTCGCCGTGGACGGTCGGCGTGGCCCCCCTGCGCCCCACCGACCGGCCGCTCACGCTGTCCGGCTCGGCGTTGTCCCTGCTGGACCGGTGCCAACTGCGCTGGCTGTTGCAGCGGGAACTGGCGGGGGACGCACCCGCCGGCGCCGCCGTCGGATTCGGACTCATCGTGCACGCCGCGGCGGCGGCCATCGCCGCCGGTGACGACAGCGACAGCGCGTCCCTCGTGGACCGCGAATGGGTCGACGACGACTACGACGCCCCGTGGTTCGCCAGGAGCCGACACGGCGAGGCGGTCGACGCCGTGGAACGCGCGCGGTCCTGGCTGGCCACCCGCGGCTCCGCCGTCACCCCCGAATACCCGATCGACACCGTGCTCCCCGTCCGCGACGCCACGGGCCGCGAACTGGACCGCATCCGGCTGGTGGGGTCCGCCGACCTCGTGGAGTTCCAGCCCGACGGCCTGCTCGTGTGGGACTACAAGACGCAGCGCACCCCCACATCGCAGGCGGACACCGACGACAACATCCAGTTGACCGTCTACCAGGCCGCCGTCGAGTCGATGGAGACCCGACCGTCCGCCGGAGCCGGCCTCGTCCACCCGTGCGTCCCTGCGGGTACCCGTGAGCCCCACTCACCCAAGGTCCGGCACCAGACCGCCGTGGCCGAGCGCCGCGAGAGGCTCGACGAC
>CAIWTL010000645.1 GCA_903915555.1 uncultured Micrococcales bacterium
CGGAGTGGTCGGCGACTGTCGGCGCTCACGGTCGGGGAACTCGCTGACGCCGGTGACAGGGGCTGTGCGATGGGCCGTCCTGTCGGCGCGGAGCGACCAGGTGCGGTCCAGCCGCTTGGCCACGAGCCCGGATTCGAGCGCGGCCCGCATGCCACCGGCCGCCTCGATATCGCGTAGCCAGGCCCATCCGGCCTCCGCCAGTTCCCGCGTGCGGTTCTCGACGTAGAAACTGCCGCCGGCGGGGTCCGACACGAATCCGACGTGCGACTCCTGCAGCAGCAGCAACTGCGTGTTCCGCGCCATCCGCTGGGCGAATTCGTCGACCTCACCGGTCGCGAGGCTGTAGGGCTCGACGGTCACCGCGGCCGCTCCCCCGACCCCACCGGCGAAGGCGGCGACACAGTTGCGGATGAGGTTCACCCAGGGATCGCGGGCGGTGAGCATCGCGACGGACGTGGTCGCGTGCTGACGCTGCCCGACCGGCGAGGACAACCCTGCCAGCTCCAGGACCCGGTTCCACATGATCCGGGCAGCACGGAGTTTGGCGATGGACGCGAACTGGTCGTCGGTGACGACCCAGCGGAACTCCACGAGCGCGGCGGCCTGTTCGGGCGGGATCCCGGAGTCGATCATGAGTCGCAGGGCCGCCAGCCCCGATGCCGTGGCGGCCCCCAGTTCCTCGGCGAACGAAGCACCGGCGTCGTGGTAGACCGAGCCGTCGATGGTCAGGGCAAGGATGCCCCTCTCCTGAGCCTCGGCAGCGAGGTCCATCGCGTCGTCCACATCGCCGCCGCGCCGAGTGGCGGCGACGAGGCCCAGCGGGTCGAGTCCCAGTGAAGAGGCGGGGTTGAGGGAGCCGCCGGCCGCCAGCAACTGCCGGGCCAGCACCGTCCCACTGCGGAAACCCTCCATGACAACGGGCACGGCCGAGAGGTCGATACCCGCCAGTACCGCCTCGACATCGTCACGCTCGCCATCGGTCAGCCAGATGCTCGTCACCCCGTTGGCGAGGTCATCGGCGACCGCCGCCGCAGTCCCGGGGCCGACCCAGTGACGTTGGCGGACATCCCAGTCGACCGAGTCGTCGGCCGGTAGCGCTCCTCGCACGAAGTCACTCACGCCGGGGTCGGCGGAGGACGGGACCTCGGCGAGGTCGGCGGCGGTGTACAGGCCGTGCACGGAATAGCCGTCGTCGGTGGGTGTCGCGAGCAGCCGCTCGGCATCCTCGGCAGCCACCGGCCCACGGGACTTCGCCAGGGCAGCGGCGGCGAGTTCCCGCCAGGCGGCACGATCGACGGTCGGGAATCCGTCGGCGAGCGGAGTCGTGTCGGTCATGGACCCAGCCTAGTTGTCCACCCGGCATTTCATATCGCCCGGCCCACCAGCCCTGCACGGGGTACTCGCGACCCCCCGCCGCAGGAGGCCTGACAGCGGCTCCCGCGGTGTCGGACTAGACTGGGTGGGACGCCGACCCGTCCGGTTCGGCGGGAATCGGAGACACGGTGGCGAGCGTCGGAACCTTGTACCGCGGTGACATCTCCACGTGGTCGTGGGTCGCCCACCGGATCACTGGCGTCGCGGTCCTCTTCTTCCTCGATGTGCATGTCTTGGACACCGCACTCGTCCGGGTGTCGCCCACGGCCTACGACGCGGTGATCGCCAGCTACAAGACGCCGTTGGTGAACTTCCTGGAGGTCGGTCTGGTCGGGGCCGTCCTCTTCCACGCGCTCAATGGCCTGCGGATCATCGCGGTCGACTTCTGGGGCAAGGGCACCCGCTACCAGAAGCAGATGCTGTGGACGACTGTGGCGATCTGGGCCGTGGTCATGGTCCCCGCCACCTACTTCATGACCATCCACACCTTCCAGGCCCTGTTCGGGAGCACGCCATGACCGTCACCCAGCACGACCTCGCCGTCCCCAACACGCGCTCACACAGCAGGGGCGGGCGCAACTTCGAGAAGACCTCCTGGATCTTCATGCGGGCTTCGGGCCTCGTCCTGGTGATCCTGGTGCTCGGTCACCTCTTCATCATGAACATCCTCGACGGCGGGGTGCAGCGGATCAACTTCGCCTTCGTCGCCGGCCGCTGGAGCAGTCCCTTCTGGCAGGTGTGGGACCTGACCATGTTGTGGCTGGCCATGCTGCACGGCACCAACGGCCTTCGAGTGATCATCAACGACTACGCCCAGAGCGGGAAGACCCAGTTCTGGCTGCGCGGCGTGCTGTATACGGCCAGTGCCGCCACAATCATCCTGGGAACCCTGGTGATCTTCACCTTCGATCCCAACCTGGCCTGACCGAGGCGACCAAAAGGAGATCCGGGTGGCAACTCACAGGTACGACGTCATCATCGTCGGCGCGGGCGGGGCCGGCATGCGCGCAGCCCTGGAGTCGGGCAAGCGGGCCCGCACGGCGGTGCTCACCAAGCTGTACCCGACGCGCTCGCACACAGGTGCCGCGCAGGGTGGCATGTGCGCGGCGCTGGCGAACGTCGAGGACGACAACTGGGAGTGGCACACGTTCGACACCGTCAAGGGCGGTGACTACCTCGTCGATCAGGA
>CAIWTL010000646.1 GCA_903915555.1 uncultured Micrococcales bacterium
GGAGTGACAGGCACACCGTCCATGGCATCGATGTACCAGCGCAACTCCAGCATCGAGTGCTGATCAGCACTGTCCCCTGTGTTGAACACCGCCGCCATGGGCGCACCGGTCACCGGGCTGAACCGGGCTGCGTTCATCGCCGCCACCATCTGCGCCTGGACGTGGACGGTGAGGGCGTCCTGCGGCCGGATGGATCCCTGCCAGGTGCTGGGGCTCTGCGCCGCCATCGGCTCCAGACGTGCCGGCGACTGGGCGTCCATGATGTGGATGTCCGTCATATGACCCAGGTAGACGAGTGAGCGCCGACGGGTGGCCCGCGCGGAGTCGGCCACCTTGCCGAGCAGGTCGTAGCGGGGGATGTACGGCTCCCCGGGGGCGGTGGCCAGTGTCCGGTACTGCCGGGTCCCCACCGACCGCTGCCGGATGGTCTCCCGCAGCGTCGTGGGTACGTCCGCGGGCCGCAACGGGGCCGCCAAGGCGGCGCCGAGCGTCTGCTGCGGGAGGCCCCAAGCCGCGGCCAGCCCCGCGGTCGCCGCAATGAACCGCCGACGGGACAGTCCGGCCATGTGGTGTCCTCCAGTGGGTTGGCTCATTCCTAGCAGTTCCGTCACCGCCGAGGGCGGCGTTGCCGTAACCGATACCGTCCGCTGCCGCACAGTTCACTTCTGATCGTGCCGACTTCGTGAGCAAGGCCGTCGACTTAGGCGGCAATACGCTCCGCGCCCTGCGCCAAGTCCATGATCAGGAGCATCCACGCGGAGCGAGCCACAAGATCAGGAGTAGGAAGGGGTCACCACAGCATGATCAGGAGCACCTCAGCGAGTCTGCCTCAGGCAAGCCCCCAGCGCGTCTCCTCCTGCTGAGGGAGGAACTCCCCGACACGGGACTCAGTGCGTGGGGCTCCGGGCAGCGGCTCCGTCCGCACCGAGCGCGTGGGGGAGGATGACCGGCGGGCGTGCCCGCGCGAATAGGCGCACCGCAGCCGACATGATGGACGCCATGACAGCGGACTCAAGGGCAGGCTCATCCGACGTCGTCCTCGGCCGGGTGCTGGTGGACGAGTCTCACCGGCAGGCCTGGAGCATCGACCCCACCACTGCGGGCCGGATGAACCCCGAGAATCCGGCCGACGCTGCCTACGTGGTCGCCGCTGACACGCTGCGCGATGCCGGGTACACCGTGAACAGGCACGCCCATGGCGCCCTGACCGCCGAGGGCCTCGCGGCGGTCGACCTCCTCGTCCTGCCCCACTGCGCTGATGACGACTGGGAATCCACCACCGGGTACGGCACGCCGCGCTACACCGATGACGAGATCGACGCGATCGAACGCTTCGTCCGAGCCGGTGGCGGTCTGATGGTCCTCGGTGAGACCGAGCAGCCCAAGTACGGCAACAACCTCGCCGACATCACCGCGCGGTTCGGCGTCGGGATCGGAAATGCCACCGTTCAGGACCCGGTGGAGAACTTCCGGGAAGTGGCCACGTGGCCTCTGATCTCCCCGGTGCGCGATTCCCGGTGGGATCCTTGGGCCTCAGTCTCGTCTGCGGCCGTCTACCGGTCCGGGGTGGTGCAGCCGGCCGGTCCCCACGTCACCGTGGTCGGAACAAGCTCCACCAACGCGCGCCCCCATGACGTGCCCCTGATCGCGGCTGCCCTGGCCGACCACGGTCGGGTGATCGTGCTCGCCGACAGCGACGTCTTCGGTGACGACTCCATCACCGACCTGGACAACCGCCAACTCTGGCTCAACCTCGCCACCTGGACACTCGCTGGTCCCGAGCAGACAGCGGAGGCACCCGTCGACGAGGTGGATGTCACACCAGACGCCTGGGTCTCACTGGAGTCGGCCATCGAAGAGTTGCGGCCACTGCTCGCCACCAACGGCGCGCTGGCCGAGGACGCGGACTCCCGGACCGCATCCGACCTCATCACCCGCATCGCCGAGGCGGTGAGCGCGCTGGCGCCGGCGTTCCCACATCAGGCCGAGCAACTGCGGGCGACGGTCACTGACCTGCAGACCTGGCGTGACAACGGAATCGGGGTGCCGGACTTCCTCGACTCGTTGTTGCTGTTCCATCCGGAGGAACATCGGCAGGACGGTGTCCTGTCGTTGGCGGTCTTCCCCATGTACACACAGAACGGCAA
>CAIWTL010000647.1 GCA_903915555.1 uncultured Micrococcales bacterium
CGACGTAGCAGTGGGAGTGGGAGTGGGCGACGGAGTTGTCGGTATCGGGGTCGGGGAGGTCCCCGCGGGGGGTGGATCGGTGATCGGCGCCCGGTCGATGAGTGCCCGCAACAGGCCCATCTTCGTGGTGTCGACGGTGTTCCAGTCGTCGCGGAGCACCCCGCCGGTGTCGCCGGAGTTGGGGTTCCACGCCCAGAAGGTCCAGCTGGCGCCGGTTCGGCCCAGGTAGTCGGCGAACTGCCTGATCCATCGGCCTTCTGTGGTGTCGGGTCCGACGTTCTTGGCCCCGAACTCACCCACGAGGACCGGTGCGATGCCCTGGTCGAGGATGTAGCCGAACCCCTTGGCCCATCGGTCGGCGAGGATGGCGGCCATGTCGGGGTCGGAGAACCAGGGTTGGGCGAAAACACCCGGCCCGTACTCGTGCGGGGAGTAGACGACGCGGCCCGGGACCGACAGCCGCACCGGGTTGTTGCGCACACCCTCGAGGTTCCCGCCCCACCAGTGCCGGTCGAGTTGCTGGCCCCCGGCGACCGGTCCCTCGATACCCTCCACGATGATCAACTTGTCAGGGGCCAACGCCAGCACGGCGTTTCCCGCCCGTTCCGCGGCGCGTCGCCAGTCGGTCGCGCCCCCGGTGCCCCACGTCGCGGAGCCGTGCGGCTCGTTCTTCAGATCGAATCCGACCACGTGGGGGGTGGAGCGGTAGCGGCGCGCCAGGTCGGTCCAGGTGGCGACCCAGTCGTCCTCGGTGAACCCGGACTGTCCGTACCAGAGGTCGTACATGAAGCCGTCATCCGCCTGGGAGTGGTTGTCGAGGATCACCATCAGGCCCTGCGCCCCGGCCTCGGCGATGATCGTGTCCATGACCTGCAGCGGCGTGCGTCCCTGGAGCGACGCGTTGCGACCCGCGGAGTAGTCGATGCCGCTGGTCGTCGAGGACCGCAGCGCCTGCAGGGAGAACGGCAGACGGATCGTGTTGAAGCCCAAGGACTTGATCTGCGAGAGCATGTCGCGGTAGTCCCGGCTCCACAGGCCGTGTGGTGCGTGGTTCGACGTCTCGAGCCCGAACCAGTTGACCCCCTGAAGGATGACCGGCGATCCGCTCGCGTCGACGATCTGGCTGCCCTGGGTGCGCAACGGCAGCGGGGGCAACGGTGTCTGTGCCTCTGCTCGCCCGACCAGCGTCAGCGCGCCCAGCATGAGGATCACCACGAGCGTTGTTCGCCGGAACAGGAGCATCATCGTCGTCCTCACGTCGTCTCGTCCGTCGACTCCGGACCACGTCATCGGGTCGACTCGTGTGGAGTCGGTCGAGCCGGCGGCGCTGCGGATACTCCGATGTGGTGACGGACGTCGGACATGCACGACCCCCGCAGCTCACCGGTCGGCGTCGGCGAGCTGCTGGGGTTCGGTGCTCTCCCGATGGAAGCGGCGCAACGTGATCAGGACGGTCCCGGACAGCAGGTCGGTCAGTGTGCGTCGGTCGGTGCGGATCAGCGCACACGTCAGGTCGATCAGTCCGAACGCGAACCATACGGGTCCGACCACCGGCACCGGGCCGAAGCGGACCAGCGCGCGTACGACCACGGACCACACGGCTGCCGACCCGGCCGACCCGGAAGCCCGGACGACCGCGAGGTCGACGCTGGCGATCCCCGGCGTGGCCCGGTCCGACCGCAGTGCCGGGAGCACCATGAACAGAGCCAGGATCACTCCCGCCTGCACCAGCCCGAGTCCGATGAACTGTCCTTCGATCGCAGCGGGACTCTCTCCGTCGAGGGCTCCTCGGGAGGCGTCCAGGAGGACGACGACGGCCAGGGTCGCGAGGAGGTACACGAGGATGTCGAGCCCGGCGGCGAGGATGCGACGTGGCAGTCCGGGTGGATCGAGATCGGGAGAGGGCTGCGGGCGCGGGTCGGGGAGCACGGGGTTCAGCAGGCGCCCGATGACCCACCCGAGCAGACCCCCCAGCGTGTTGGTGATCAGGTCGTCGACATCGGCGAGGCGGTAGGGGCACGGGTAGATCCCCCAGACCCCCGTGCCCTGGGTGGACTCGATGGCCAGCGACACCGCCAGGCTGATCCCCACTGTCGGAAGGAGGCCGCGTCGCCACCGGTGCGCGAGGAGAATCCCGAGGGGGACGAAGAAGACGACGTTGAAGACGACCTGGAGGAACACCGGTGACGTCAGGGTCGCTGACAGGCCCGACGACTCGACCTTGGCCACGATGTCTTCGAGGGAGCCGAACGGGTTGGTCTGCCAGTAGTCCCGGCGGGGCCGATCCGCGCAGAAGGTAGGGGTCTCGTCGGGCAGCGGGAACATCGTGAAGGCGACCAGCGCGCACACGTACAGGGCCGTCGCGGCGGAGATGAAGGCCGGCCAACCCGCGATCCTGCCGAAGCGTCGGTACTGGCGGTCGATCCAGGGGGCGAGCAGCAGGGGGATCAGGATGGCGAAGAAGAGCAGCGCGATCTCGGCCTCGAGCAGCCAGGTGTGCACGACTCAGTGGCTCCGCCGGGCCGCCGCGATCCCTGCGGCGGTTCCCGCGCCCGCGGCCACACCGACGGCCACCGCGGCGGGCAGCGCGACCCGGGTCAGCACCCGCTTGCGTCGGAAGTTGTAGATGGGCCATCCGTTGTCGCGGGCCTGCTCGCGCAGATCGGAATCGGGGTTGACCGCGACGGGATGCCCGACCGTCGTGAGGAGCGGCAGGTCGTTCGCGGAGTCCGAGTAGGCGTAACAGCGGACCAGATCGAGACCGTCCCGCTGCGCGAGGGCGCGGACGGCCTCGGACTTGGCGATGCCGTGCAGGGGATGCCCGATCAGGGAGCCGGTGTAGCGGCCATCCACGATCTCGGACACGGTGCCCAGCGCGCCCGTGAATCCCAATCGCTCGGCGATGACGCGGGCCAGCTCGACCGGAGCGGCGGAGACGAGCCACACCGGCTCGCCGGCGTCCAGGTGTCGTTGGGCGAGGTCGAGGGTCCCCGGCCACAGCTTGTCCCGCATGATGTCGTCGAACACGTCCTCGGCGAGGTCGCCGATCTCGGTCTCCGGCTTGCCCTTCACGAAGGCCAGGCCTGCTTCGACGGCGTCGGCCATGTCGTCGAGGTCCTCACCGCCCAGCAGGGCGAACCGAAGCTGGGCGGCAGCGAATCCGGCGATGTCCCGTGGCGTGATGAGGCCCCGTTGGGCGGCACCCCGAGCGAAGTGGAACATGCTCGAGCCGCGGATGACCGTGTTGTCGATGTCGAAGAACGCCGCCACGTGTGGGTCGGCCGGAGCCTCCGGGGCTGGTCCTGCGGCGTCGGCCGCGGCCTGTCCGGCGCGGCGATACGCGCTCAGGAGTCGTCGGGTGCGGGGCGCCACACCGTGCAGGCTACCCTTCCCGGCCTGTGTCACACTCGGCTCGTGACGGCTCGCAATCTGTCGGACATCGTCAGTGTCTCGGCTGCGCACCGCCCGGCCCACATCGCGGTCATAGACGGTGCCCAGCGCATCACCTATGTCGGTCTCGACGACCAGATCACCGCGCTCGCAGCCGGGCTGGTCGCTCGTGGTGTCGCCCCGGGGGACCGGGTCGCCATCCTGTTGGGCAACCACATCTCTTTCGTGGTGGCCTTCTTCGGGATCATCAGGGCCGGTGCGGTCGCGGTTCCCCTGAACACCTCGTCCACCCCGTCGGAGGTCGAGTACGTCGTGGGTGAGTGCGGGGCCCGGGCGGTCGTGTGCGACTCGGCCTCGCAGGAGACCGTTCGAGCCGCCCAGCTGGGGTCCTGCGTCAAGATCATGGCGGGCGCCTCGCAGTGGGAGGCGCTTCTCGCCGACGGTGGTCCCGCCCGGTTGCCCACGGAGACCGACCCGGATTCGACGGCCGTGCTCCTGTACACCAGTGGCAGTACCGGCAAGCCCAAGGGTGCCATGCTGAGCCACCGTTCGATGCTGGCCAACATCGAGGCCCTGTCCGCACTCGATGCCCCCCCGGCGGTGACTCCCGAGGACCGTGTCCTCGCCGTGCTGCCCCTCTTCCACGTCTACTCACTCAACGCCGTCCTGTGCCTCACGTTGGCCATGGGGGCGACGGTGGTGCTCAGCGATCGGTTCTCACCGGCCCGCTCGCTCGAACTGATCGCCGAGGCGGGTGTCACTGTCGTGGCAGGCGCGCCCCCGATGTACGTCGCCTGGAGCGCCGAACCGGATCTCCGGCGGGCGTTGGCGGACGTGCGGCTGCTCACGAGCGGCGCCGCGCCACTACCCCGCTCGATCTTCGACCAGATCTCGACCGTCGCCGGCAAGCAGATCTGGGAGGGCTACGGGCTGACGGAGTGCTCGCCGGTGGTCACCTCGACCCTCGTGTCCGGTGAGCCGACTGCCGGGTCGGTCGGCCGTCCGCTGGCGAACGTGGATGTGCGCGTCGTGCCGGCGGGCGACGTGCCTCGGATGGACATCCCGAGCGATGAGGATGAGACGGGGGAGATCTGGGTCCGGGGTCCGTCGGTCTTCGCGGGGTACTGGCCCGACGGCACCGGTGGACCCAACGAGGACGGATGGTTCGCGACGGGCGACATGGGCTACTTCGACCACGCCGGGGAACTGCACCTCGTCGACCGCCGCTCCGACCTGATCCTCGTCAGCGGGTTCAACGTCTACCCGCGTGAGGTCGAGAACGTGATCTCCGGGATGGACGGCGTGCTCGAGGCCGCTGTCACGGGGGTGGAGCACCCCTACTCCGGCGAGGCGGTGAAGGCCTTCGTCGTCCTCGCGCCCGGACCGTCCGTGCAGCCCGAGGACGTGGTGGCGTGGTGCGAGACCCGGCTGGCCAGGTACAAGTGCCCCACCATCGTCGAGGTCGTCGACGAACTGCCCCACGCCGTCACCGGCAAGGTGGCCCGGTCGCGGCTGACGACGGAGTGACCCCCTCCGTCGTCCTGTACACCAAGCCCGGGTGTCACCTGTGCGATGTGGCCCGCGAAGTGGTGGAGGTCGTGTGCGCCGAGGCCGATCTCGACCATGCCGAGGTCGACATCTGGGACGACCCCTTCTCGGCGGATCGCTTTGCCGACCGCATCCCGGTGGTGACCGTGGACGACCGCGTGATCGCCCACTTCCGGGTGGACCCCGATGTGCTGCGGGCGGCCATCGGCGCACCCTGAGTGCGATCAAGGTCCGCGGGGAGTTACTCTTCGGCGTGACCAAAACACTGCGCGTAACAGCGTCATTCCTCACCGTGGCTGCTCTGGCGGTCCCCGCGCTGACCTCCGGTACCGCTCAGGCGGCGCCGAAGTCCCCGACAGCGTCCACCGTCACCGGTGTGCTCGCGGCCTACACCCTCGTCGTGCCCCCCTCGGTCTCGCCGACCCGGCTCCAGGCCAGGGCCGTGATCCCCCATGGGGTGCCGTGCCCCAAACTCGATGTGACGGATGCCAAGGGCACCGTCACCCATGTCGCGATGACGAAGCGGGTCCCCGCCGCGACGACGGTGTCGGCGTTCGCGAGTCTGCGTGCCTGTGAGGCGAATCTCCCCAAGGACGCCACCAAGGCGTCGGTGCAGGGCCGCAAGGTTCCGGCTGCACTACCCGCGAAGTTCGACCGAATCGCGATGTTCGGTGACACCGGATGCCGGGTCGACGACGATCTGCATCAGGACTGCGCCAGCCCGACGCAGTGGCCGTTGGCGAAGAACGCCAAGGCCATCGCCAAGGAGAAGGCCGACATCGTCATCTTCACCGGCGACTTCTACTACCGCGAG
>CAIWTL010000648.1 GCA_903915555.1 uncultured Micrococcales bacterium
GGTCGCGACGGTCGCCGGTAAGCAGCGTCCTGACGTGAAGGGGCAGCTGGCGGCCTCGACATCCGCGCAGATGGGGTACATGACCGTCCAACTGGGCCTGGGGCTGCCCGCGGCCGCGGTGCTGCACCTGGTGGGGCACGGGTACTACAAGGCGTGGATGTTCCTGCGTGCCGGCGGGGCAGTGACGCGTCGCCGCACGGAGGCCCCCCTCCCCGTATCCACCGTCGTCGAGCGGGTGCTGGGAGTGGGCCTGTCCGTGCTGGCAGTGGTGGGCGTCATCGCCCTCGTGCTGCCCCGCATCATCGACACCATCGCCCTCTTCGGTCCCGCCGGCCTGTTCCCGGTCATCGCTGCCGGCGGCACCGCGGCCGTGGCCGTGTACTCCCTGTGGTCCCGGGCGACTCGGGCGCGGTGGAAGGCCACACTCCTCGGGCTGGGCGCGACCCTGAGTCTGCTCGCGGTGTATCTGTTCCTGCTCACCGCGTGGGACAACGCGATGGCCGGCATCCTGCCGGAGGCGGCTGTATGGGCGGATCCTGCGGCCGTGGCATGGCTCCTCGTGCTGGGAGGGTCCGCGGCCGCCGCCGCCGTCGGTGTCCGGATCGCCGCTCGGACGCCCGATGGTCGGATCGCCGTGGCGGCACTATCCAGCGCTCTGCCCAGCGGGACACGTCGCCGAGGAGTGGAGCTCGGGATTGCCCCGGAGCCATTGCCGCTCGACCCGACGACGGTCCGGGAGATGGTGGGCTCCGCCGCGCGCCTCATCGGACCCGCGTTCCCCCTGCGGAACGCGGTCGCCGCCAATCCGCTGGCCGGACTCGAGGAGTTGCCGTTCATCGAGGCTGCCCGCATCGTGGAGCGCACCTGGGGCGCCCGCGCCTTCCTGCCCGAAGGCACCTACCTGGATCTGCTGGAGCAGCAGCGGCTGACTGTCGAGGACCTCGACGCCGTGCTTGCCGACTACACCGGTCAGGGAGTCCCCCTCGACAGAGCAACCGTGCGGGACCGACTCCTCGAACGGGCCGCACGCGCAGATGAGGCCGAGCCGGGGCTCGAGGGACGGCTGCTGGCAGAGCGGGACCATCGCGGAGGACTGTGGTCGGCTGCCGAGGTCGTCGAGCTCCACGACGCGCTGTGGACCGCCCGGGTGTGGGGCACGTCCGACACCGCAGCGGAGGGGGAACTGTGGTCCCGATGGCGTGTCGCGGCCTCCCGTGGGTGGGGCCGTCGGCTCGGTCTGGGGACCTTGGCGGAGAGTCTCGCGGACGATCCCGCCGACGCGATCGCCGAGATGCTGGGGCGCTCCCGGATCCAGCCGACGCAATGGTTCCCCTACGTGGCGCGGATCCTGACCCGGTCGCCCGGGTGGGCCGCACATGGTGCCTGGCGGGTCCGTGAAGGTCTGGACGGTGCGCTGATCGAGCTGGTGGCCGTCCGGATGGCCCACGACCTCGCCGTCGGCGGGCCGGTCGACCGGTCCCATCCCGCGCCCGCACCCCCCGCACGACTGCCTGTCGGGCTCGAGGATCCGTTGGTGCGGCGCAGGATCTGGCAGTCCGCCTGGGAGAACAACGTGCGGGCCGACCTCGTGGGGAGTCTGCAGGAAGCGGCGGCGGGGCTCGGTCGGAACAGGCGAGATGTTCGCGGGGTCCAGGTCGTGATGTGCATCGACGTCCGGTCA
>CAIWTL010000649.1 GCA_903915555.1 uncultured Micrococcales bacterium
CCCATGACATGGGCCAACTCATGCAGGACGAGGTTGCCGCGACGCAGCCCGGGACCGAATCCCGGCTTGAGGCGCCGCGCCTTGTCGCGGTCGAGCAGGACGAAGCCGCGACCCGCGACGACCGTGGAATCCCGGTAGGCGTAGGCCTGGCCACCGAGACCCCAGTCGCCCGTGCCCATGAGATCCGACCTCGTGGCCGCCCGGCCCTGGGCGACGTAGGCGATGACGATCTCGTCGCCGGCGTCCTGCGCCGCGGTCCAACCGTCGGGCGCGCCGCGGGGGATCTCGGTCGTGGCCCCTGCGAACCGGAAGGGGATACCCGTCGCCGCCGAGACCCGACCCACGGCCGCGATGACCTCGCTCTGCGCCTTCGCACGGGCGAAGGCCGCGGACTTGCCCTTCTGCCGGGCCGAGGCGGTGTTGACCGTGTAGGTGATCGCCTCCTGGCACGGGTTCCAACGCACGGGGTACGAGCCGGTCTCGGTGGTCCCCATGATGAGGCGGTACCCACCGTCTGCGACTGCCTGGGAGGGCATCGCGGCCAGCGGCAGCGCCACCAGGGCGCCCACCGCAACCGCCGTCACCAGCCTGCGAGGACCCATCCCCACTCCCTCCGTCACACAGATCATGCGGGCGCGGACCCGCCCGCTCTCCATGTGGTATCGGCGTCGTGGGTCTGGAACTTGACCCTGGGCTCACCCTGGCGCGCACGCGTGGTGCGGGGTGGCTAACGTCAGGGGTGGCCGACCACCGTCGGTCGCAGTGCAGCCCAGTCGAGCGGATGGTGACGATGGACACCGTGGCGTGGCCCGGACGTTGGTCTCCGCTGGGCGTCACCCACGACGGCCTGGGGGTCAACGTCGCGATCTGGTCCCAGGGCGCCGAGTCCGTCCAGTTCTGCGTCTTCGACGAAGACGGCACCGAGACGCGTTACGACCTGGCCGAGAGCACCTTCCACGTCTTCCACGGATACGTCTCGGGGATCGAACCGGGAACGCAGTACGGATTCCGCGTCCACGGGCCGTGGGATCCGGCGCACGGCAACCGCTACAACGCGGCGAAACTGCTCATCGATCCGTACTCCCGCGCCATCACCGGTGACCTCCGCCTCGACCCCGCCATCTACGGGCATGTGGGATCCGACGACCTGGTCCGCAACGACCTCGACTCCGCTCCCTTCGTGCCCCGGTCGGTGGTGACGAGCAACGGGTTCGACTGGTCCGGCGACCGGCACCCCAGGATCAACTGGAGCGACACGGTCATCTACGAGGCGCATGTGAAGGGGCTGACTGCGCGTCACCCCGATGTCCCTCCGGAACTGCGCGGCACCTACGCGGGCATAGCGCATCCGGCCGTCATCGACCACCTCGTCTCCCTCGGGGTGACAGCGGTCGAGTTGCTGCCCATCCACCACTTCGTGACCGAGACGGGGGTACTCGAACGGGGCCTCGTGAACTACTGGGGCTACAACTCGATCGGCTACCTCGCGCCGCACGCCGCCTACTCGGCGTCGGGCACGACCGGTCAGCAGGTCAACGAGTTCAAGGGAATGGTCAAGGCCCTGCACCGGGCGGGCCTGGAAGTCATCCTCGACGTCGTCTACAACCACACCGCCGAGGGCAACCAACTGGGCCCGACCCTGTCGTTCCGCGGGATCGACAACAGCCACTACTACCGACTCTCGGATGGTCGGTACTACGCCGACTACACCGGCTGTGGGAACACACTGGACGCCTCCAGCCCCCATGTCCTCCAGTTGATCATGGATTCGCTGCGCTACTGGGTCACCGAGATGCACGTCGACGGCTTCCGCTTCGACCTCGCCAGTGCGCTCGCGAGGTCGTTCCACGACGTGGACATGCTCGGGAGTTTCCTCACCACGGTTCAGCAGGACCCCGTCCTGCGCACCGTGAAGCTGATCGCCGAGCCCTGGGACGTCGGTGACGGCGGGTACCAGGTCGGGGAATTCCCCCCGCTGTGGACGGAATGGAACGACAAGTACCGCGACTGCGTGCGCGACTTCTGGCGCGGGACCGCCGGGGTCGGGGAACTGGGGTGGCGCCTCAGCGGGTCGGCCGACCTCTATGCATCGGAGGGTCGGCGTCCCTTCGCCTCCATCAACTTCGTGACCGCTCACGACGGCTTCACCATGCGCGACCTCACCACCTACGACCACAAGCACAACGAGGCCAACGGCGAGGACAACCGGGACGGCACCGACAACAACCGATCGTGGAACATGGGAGTCGAGGGCGAGACCTCGGAGCCGACCATCAACCGTGACCGCCACCGGCAGATCCGCAACCTGTTCTCGACACTGCTGCTGTCCAGCGGCGTCCCCATGATCACGATGGGTGACGAGATGGGCCGAACGCAGGACGGCAACAACAACGCCTACTGCCAGGACAACGACATCTCGTGGGTGGACTGGCGACTTCAGCCGTGGCAGAA